>CAYOTU010000136.1:0-9159 GCA_964406905.1 uncultured Myxococcales bacterium
CGACCTTCTCGTCGGGCTTGGCCTCAACCTTCTCGTCGGGCTTGGCCTCGACCTTCTCGTCGGGCTTGGCCTCGACCTTCACTGCCTCGGCCGCCTTTATTGCCTCAGCAGATGCCTTATCAGCCTGGCCCTTTGCAGCCTTGGTGGCCTTCATGGCTTCCGAGGTGGCCTTGTCGGTGGCCTTCTTGGCCTCCGCTGCCTTCTTCGCTGCCTCGTCGGCATCCTTGTTACCGCAGCCCGCCATCAGCGCTATGGCCACGACCATGATCCAAAACATCCTCTTCATCTGTAATCCCCTTCTCGCTGGTTGCACCCAAAGTACCCATCAACGGATTTACCATTCCCCGCATTCCCGGGGAAAGGAATTTCAGGCGAAGAAGATACGGGAGATTTCAGGTCTGGTCAAGGGTTTCACCGAGATCCTTGACAAACCCTGAGAAACCTATTGAATTTGTCACATGATGCAGAGACAGCGAAACGTCGCCTTCGTTGCAATTCTCGTCTTCCTCATCGTGGTCGTCGCCGCCTGCATTGAGGATCTCAGACTGGCCCCATGCAGTGAGGAAGAGGGGAACTGCCAGGATGGCATGGAGTGCCGCAAAGGACGCTGCTTCAACATAATACCTGACTGGGAGGTGCCACCCTGCTCGTCGCCCGCGGCCAAGGGCCGCTGCTGCGACATGGAGCAGACCGTGATCCCGGACAACGGGAACTGCCGACTGCCCCTCCTGGACGGCGCGGACGCCATCTCCGCTCCCTCCCTCGGCCCGGACGGGACTGTGGTGGTCGCTGTACGGGAGGGGACAGAGCTCTCTGTGGTCGCTGTGCGCCCGGACGGCAGCAAGGCCTGGCGGGAGGTCGTAGACAACGCACACGGCGGCACGCCGTCTATCGTACGAGTGGCCAATGACGGCAGGGCCTTCATGGACAACGGGGACGCCCTTTGGACCCGGAGTCAGGACGGAGCCGTCACCACGCTGTCCGTGGGTGGACAAATCGACGGCGGCTTTGCCGTCTGCGCAGACGGCGTCGTTGTGGCCCTGGTGCGGGGACCAGACGAACGGGGAGTCGTGCGCCTGGGTAAACCGGGTGAGGACATCGGTGACTGGCAACTTGGCTCTTCCCTGGATATCCTGCCCGTGCTCCCGCCTGCGGTATCGATTCCGGATGATGTGGTGGTCACGGCCTGGGAAGACGGGACCATCGTGGTTCACGACCTGACCACGGGCGCTCTCAGCAATTCCTGGTCAAGCCCCAATTCCGAGACCGGGATCACCGGCCTCGCTCTGGACGGCCTGGGGCACCTGTGGGTGAGCACAGGTTGCGGGCGCCTGGAGAGGCTGTCTTTGCCGGTGAGTTCGGAACGAATCGACTTCAAGATGGACCAAACCGAGGAATACATCCAGGTAGACCTGGGGACCTCGATCTACACCCCGCCGGTCCTTACCGGGGATGGCGAAGTGGTGGTCGCCCTGGAGAACGGCGACGTGGTCCGAAATAACGGGAACTACTCCAACACCAAAGACCTCATCACAACCCTCATCACCACGGCTCCGGGTACCTTGGCGCTCCTGGAGGGCGGGGGCTTGCTACTCCTCGGCGATTGCCCCAGCGGTCGCTGTCTCTCGATCTATTTTCAGCAATCTGACGAGTTTGCTTCCTTTTTCGGTGCAGCGTTCGAATACGAGGGGGAGCACCGCCATTCAGGGCTCTCCGCTGAATCAACAGTAGGCCTCCCCCGGGGAGCAGGTCTGGCCGCGCTAGAGATGTATGGTCGGTTGGACGGCCTCATGGTCGCTGGACCGGCCCGGACAAACGCACCGTGGCCCGGGCCCGACGGGGGACCAGGGAACGGTCGCTGTGCGGAGAGGACACAATGAGACGAATCGGATGGTTGATGCTTGTCGGCATCCTGATCGGCTGTGGTTCGGGCGCTGTGGGCGAGAACAATTTAATTAGCGGGGACGGAGAGCTCGAAGGCTACACTACGTTACACGGACGAGTCACGCTGGGGACCCCCGTGGGCGGCGCTACAGTGCGAGCCTGGGTGCTCCTTCCGGACGGCACATGGGAAGAAGTGAACGATACGATCACCGACGTGGACGGGGTCTTCGAGATCGCAGTACCCGCAGACAAGACCCATCTGCCCCTGCGTCTGATCGCAAAGGGCGAGGCCGCACAGTACCAGGAGGTCTCAGACGGAACGTTGGTAACCCTGGGCCCCGAGGGACGCGTCATGGTGGATCTGGTAGAGACAAAGCGTCATGAAGGTTCAGCGATCCATCTGAGCGCCTGGACCACCATGGCGGCCTGTCTGGCCAATGGTTACTCCCACGGCTACCAGATCGAGCCTCCCCCAACATGGGCCGATGCGATTCCGCTGGCGCGCCGCCGGATCCGGGACCATCTGGCCGGGGAGCAGACCCTCGACCTCACCCTGACAGGGCCGTCTGATCTCTCCCGGGGGCCCTGCCCCTTCCCTAATCCCTCAACGACCCTGGGCCTGGCAGCGGCGGGCCTCTCGGTCCTGGCCCGAACGGGTTTCGAGTCTGAGGCCACCACAGCGGATCTGGTCACTTCGCTTTGCCTGGATCTCACAGACGGGCTCTTCAACGGAAAGCGCCGGGGCGCGGAGGATAGCGAAGATCTGCCTTCCTTGTCCACCATACTGACCATTGACGCGGACACGACCCGCTATGCCCTGGCCGCGGCCACCCATGCGTTCTTGAGCGATCTCGTGAACGAGAGCGGGATCACACCGGACGCGATGATGGTACCGGGGGACTACTACGACGTGGTGAGCATGGACGACGGGCCCCTCTACCCCGAGGCCCTCCCGCCCACCCGTTTTGACCCGATCCCGCCGGTCCTCCAGTTCGACCCCGCTACCCCGGCAGAGGGCGCGGCCCTGGCCGCGCCCTTCACCATCACGGTGAACGGAGTCGACCCCTTCGGCCCCGTGGGGCTCAGCTTCGACGGCACCATAGCTCCCGGTCCCTTGACAGCGGATCCGGAGCCCCAGGAGAGCACTCGTGTCCTTGAGGTAAACCCCGACCTCTTCACCATCCAGGGATCCACCACCTTCCTGTTCCGAGGAACAGACGTCGCGGGGAATGAGACCAAAATAGAGCGCACCTTCATCCTGGACACTCACGCGCCCGTCATTTCAGTAGTGACACCGGATCAGCAGGAATGCCATGACTCCTGGCCGGACGCGATCTTTGTTTCGGTGACGGACGAAGGGGGCGGCGTGACCGCGGTATTCCTGGAGAACGGGATGCCTTGCGAGGCAGCAAGCGGTGACCTCTGGTCCTGCCCTCCGCCCACCGCGGCTGCGGAGGCGACGAAGGTGACCGCGTCGGACCTGGCGGGCAACGAGGCCGAGGTCACCGTGTGGCTCTGTCGGGACTACGATCCCCCCGTCATCTCCTTCGGCGCGATCGAAGACCTCGACTGGTGGGGACCTTCTTTTCCCATGGAAGACTTCGTCGTGCAGATCACCGACACGTCGGGAGTCGCAAGCTGGACAGCAGTAGATGCGCAGGAAGAGTCAGTCGCCCCGGCTGCGACGGAGCTCACCACAGATGGTGTGTCCTTGACCTTCACCCTCGCTGGAACAGGTCCCTTCTCGCTCACGGTGACCGCACAGGATCCCCTGGAGAACGAGACGACCCGCACCAAATTCCTCAAATGGGATAATGAGCCGCCGATCTTTGAAGATGATGTTCAGACCACGACGGTGATAGGCTCTGTGCAGAAGATAATGTTTTTCGTCTCTGTCGAGGACCAGCACTCAGGTCTGGCAAAGGTAGAGGTCATCTCCCCCGGTGTCTGGAACAACTCCGGAGAACCCATACCCGAGCCGAACACAGATCCGAAGATTTTCCAGATCAGCGGGACACCTGTCCTGGAGCAACCGTACAGCGATATTGTGGAGATCGAGGTTGAAGCGACGGACATGGCGGGGAACCAATCGCAGCACCTGGTCCCTGTGCTCTTGGACCTGAATGTCCCCGACTCGTCCTGGTCACCGACCTGGGCCTTTGATGAGACCGACTGTGTCGCCGCGCTTGTTGACGGCGTGCTGGTCTATGACTGCCCGTCCCCGACCGAGGTACTGAGCCCGGAGACCTGCGAGGACGTCTGTCCAGCCATCGTGAAGCTGGCCTCACGCCTCGACTATGACGCAGAGACCCTGGAAAACATCTACACCAAGCAGATCCCCAACCTTGAGTTTGTGGTGCATGACATCTGTCCTCTGGAAGACCCGGCCCAGGACCAATGTCCGATGTTATTCTCCTGGACCTTCTTCCACGGAGACACCGCGCTGCTATCCCATGAACTCGTCGCAGAGTATATCGGAAAAGAGGCGGTGTTCATCAACGGCAAATACAAAAGTGAGCTGGGCTACAGCACGACGATCTTCATGGGGGCCAAGGACCTCTTCGGGGTACCTGCCGGAGAAGCTGACATAGGGGACTCAAACATCCCGGATCGGGTCGTCGTGTCTTTCTCCGATGTCGGCGGCAACACTCAGACAAGAGAGATCAACCTCGACCTCACCATCCTGCCGCCGCCGGTTTTCCTGAGATGGACGACCCACGCGGATCCCGAAATCCAGGAGGCCTGGGGCGCGGCGCCATCGACCCTGGCCGCAACCCTGGGCTCGGAGGAGCACATCATGGATCTGGTGGCTGGTTCGCCAGGGGTGGAGGCTGCAAGTCTGGTCCTGTACAATTTTACGAGCGTGTCGGTTCTGATAAACTTCCCGGTGGTACCGACCCACATCCTGGAGATCTTTACCAGAGAGGGATATCTCGGTGACGAGTTTTTTCCCAATGCCTGTAGTTCCTCCACCTGCACCTACGCTTCAGGACCACTGGACGAGGTGGATTTCTCCGCGGGACTCTGCGAGGCCGCAGTGGAGTTTGAAACGATCATGTTTAACACCACAAGCCCCGTGTCCGTCGAGTTCCTCGACCCGGACGGAACACTGGAGTGGGACGACGGCTGGCTTCTGCTGCCTGCCGGGTCGAGCACAGAAGGTAGCCTCCAGGTATCCATGGAGCCGATCCCGGAGGTCCTCCCCGTAGAGACGGAGCAGGTCCACTGGGAAGCGGACGGCAGCTTCATCGATGTCCAGCTCCACTTCCTTGCCGGCCCGGATCAATGGGCTGCCTGCGGCATGTACGAGCAGACAGACAGACGCTTCCGCACCACGTCGGCGCTGCGCGCTGTCCACAGCTACACCGCCACGGAAGCGTCCGACCTCGAACTCGCAACCAGGAACCCGGGCGCTGAAAACGGGACCACCGCCAACCATCCCACGCCCTGGCAAGTGAACTACATCAACCAGTGGCCGGCAAACTCCACCCCACCGCCCCTATAGTTGCCCGGGGGGCGCTACATCGCTCCAATGGGTGTCTTTCCTGCTATTTCGTGCAGATCATGCGCAGATGCGCCACCCGCCAGCCGTCCTCTACCGGGATGATACCCAGCTCCACCTGGAGGCCGTCCTTGCCGGTGACCTGGTAGGTGACCAGGAAAAACAAGACCTCCGGCGGGATCGCGCCGATGGTCGGGAGGCGGTGCTTGAGGGTGTCCAGGTAGCGGGTCTTGCCGCAGACCTTCAGATCGGCCTCGATATCGTCCACCAGGGAGTGGGCCTTGGGGTTGCGTTTGTGGGTGGAGGGCAGAAGGACTTCGTCCCACTTCTTCGACCGGATGCTCCGATAGATTTTGCGCAGCCACTTGTCCGGGCTGTCGGGGCAGGCATGGGGACGGGCACCGGCCTTGCGCAGTTCGTCCCGTCGTTTGCGGCCCCCGTCCGCTGTCGCGCGGACCGCATCCCAGGTCCAGGTCCTGCCTTTCTTTCGAGCTTCCACCCCGTCAAGGAGGACGATGTTCTTATCGTCCAGGGCCACCAGCGCGGAGAGCGAAACCTGGTCGGTCCCCCGGGGGAGGTCGTGGACAGCAGGGAGCGCGGCTACCGCGCTGAGGAGGGGAGCCATGGGACCAGGGGGGACAGGGGATGGCTTGTGAGCACAGCCCTTTTTTTCCTTTGCCGCTGCCGGTACGGCGAGGCCGAGGAGCGCGACGATGAGTATGGTTCGGATCAGCAGGGTTCCAGCGGGGCGTTCCATGGTCTCCTCTCCGGTTACGACAAACTGGTCCCATTCTACGTCCACGGGGGCGGGCATCAAGCGCGGACCGTCCGGCGTTGTTTGACAGGGCCGCGCCGGTGAGAATACACTCGTTCGGAAATGATCCCCCTCCGCACCCCGGACGGGACCAGACAAGGAGCACCCGCATGGCGACCATCAACGTGACCCAGAAGCACAGCCTCGGCCTTGAGGATGCCAAGGAAAAATCCAAGGCCCTCATGGCGAGGATGCAGCAGAAGTTGTCGAAGCTGATCGGCGAGACGATCTGGAATGAGGAAGGCACCCGGGGAGTCACCACGGGAAAAATGTTCAGCGCGGAGTTCACCGTGAACGAGACCGAGGTCTCCCTCACGGTGGAGCTCAAGGGCATAGGCGGAAAGTTCTTGGCCCCTAAGGTCAAGGCAGACACTGAGCGGGTCTTTGCTCGGACCTTTGGTTAGCGGAATGGCGGGATTGCGGATTCGGCTTGAATAATCAGCGACCGCTTCGTCTGAGGCCCGGACGTTGGAGAACAGACCCAACAACTTGGACTTTCAACAGGAGGACACCATGAGACTTGCGACGACAATCTTGAGTGCGGCCCTATGCCTGACCTTTGCCACCACAGCGTTCGCCGGCGACGCACCGACCCGCTTCGACCGCGGCAAGGCGTCCTTCGAGGCAGCGGGCTTCAAGGTAGAAGGTCAACGCCTGGACAAGGATCTGGCCAAGCGGGATGCTCTGCGCGTCGAGACCAAGACCCGCGTGCAAGACATCGTGACCCGATTCCTTCAGGCCCATCAGGACGGCGAGCTGCTGGCCGGTGGCAAGGTCATGGGCCTGTCCCATGTGGTGAAGGGAGACATCTGGAACGTCACGGTGCTGCACGGCGACACGGTGACGGTGCTCTCCATCACCAAGGGAGAGGACGGCTCCATCGTGAGGGTCCGGCGTCCCCTGGACAACAAACCCCTGTAGCCCTCTCGCACACCATCAGCGGAAACACCGCTCGATCCCCCGCTTCCACTTTCTTCGGATCCACCACCGGTTTTGCAGTCCCACCCCGGGGCCCCGCCCCGGGCACCAATCCGCCAGGATTCGCTGTGCGTTAAACGCCAGATAAGACTGGTCTGAAACGATGAGAGCCAGGAGGGCCCGTGCGGCCCGGCGGCTCTTGCGGGACACGTCCACGCCAGCCGCGTCGAAGCCATCTCGAAGCCACCGAGCCCTCTTCCTCCCTTTGCGCCGGGCCCAGCCCTCCCAGGCCGAGACGAGGGCAGCAGCGTCCTCGATCCACGCACCGTCGTCCGCCAGGACCGCGTGGTTCGTGGTGAAACGGAGGGCCCTATCCGCTGCCCGGCGCACCCGAGGATCCGAATCCGCTGCGCATTCGATCAGCGGACTAAAAAGGCGCTCGTCTGCCAGCCAGCCGGCCAGCATCGCGGCCTCCCGGCGAACCACCAGCTCCCCGTCGGGGAAGAGGCGCGTGTCCGGGAGGACCCGAGGATCCGCCAGAAGGTCCCGCACCAGGCGTCGAGACCGTCGTCCACCGCTCCGCAGGAGCCGGAGCCCCGTATCCACTATCGCTGGGTCGTCGGACGTCCGGATCCACACGGCCAGCTTGTCTATGGGGGGGCGCTTCCAAAGGACGGCAAGGGCCTCCAGCGCCGTGCGACGAACCTGCCCGTCCGGATCATCCTGGAGAGCCTCCAGCGCGGCCCGTGTGCTATGCGCCCGGAGCAGGCCCAAAGTCCGGGCCGCGGCGCGGCGGGTCTCGGCAGCGGGCGCGTCCAGCAGGGCTACTACTGCGGCTACCCGATTCTGCCAGGCGTTATCGTCGGGGATGACCTCGCGGCCACCTACGATGTTGCGGCATCCCTCCAACCGATCCTCCGGGCTGCAAAGGATCCGGATATGGAAGTGATCGTCATGGGGCAGGGTCCCCCGGGGTTGCCGGACAACAGTCTCCAGGGCCTTGCGTAGACCACGGGGCGCACCCCGCCGCCGCGCCTCGGCCCGCAGCTTTTTCACAAGAAAATCGGCACAGAAGACGTACTGGACCACTACCCGATCCGAGGTCAGGAGGGACTCCAGGAGGAGATAATTACGGGAAAGATCGAAGCGTAGCTCCTGCCCTTCCCAGGTGACGGTGCCGTCTGGAGGCGCTACCTGGAGCAGGGTATCCGGCAGGACGTCCTGCCCAGCCGCGTCCACGTAGTAGAACCCGATGTCCGCGTCCCGACCGGCCTTGTGGGAGATGCTCCAGGGCAGACGGCCGCCGCCCCGTCGCGCTATGTTTGCCGCACCGAGGACCGCGTAGGGAAAAGACTCTGCCACGTGGTCCGCTCCGGCGAGGATCGCGTCGATAAACTCATCCGTCCCCCACCGGGTGCCCCTGGCGGAGTGTTCGAAGAGGACCGCGTGGTGGGGGCCTCGGAGGGGCAACTCCCGGCCGCGCACCAGGCTCCCTGCGACAACGGTCCCCACGGAGATTGAGCCGGGATCGGTGAAGGGAAGCGTTGGGTGATCCCGTCGCACCATGGGCATGGGCAAGGCCCAGGGGTCGGCCTCGGGCCCGCGGCGAAGCCCCCGAACAGCGATCGCCGGGGTCTCTCGTCGAGGCGTGGAGGGCTTTCCGTCCCTGAGCGTCCCCACGACCACCTCCGCCAGGGATGCAAGCCGGGGCCGTACGGGAGCGAAGCCTGGCTGAGAGGGCGGAGTTGACGGAGGAGACGGCAATTCGGAGGTCGCCGCCATCACAACCTCGGACGGGGACGACCTGGCGTCCCCTCGACCCTCCTGCGCTGACGCGCAACCAAAGAGGAAAAAGATGGTAACGATCACCCGGAACCGCGGCTCGTTAGGACTGTTCATCTCTTTGAATGTAGGAGCACCTGGGCACCTGCGCAAAGATTAATCAAGAGTTCTTGCTCTTTTGGATACGGGTTGTCTTTTTTGTTGACATGGATGTCCACGTTCGCTAGCGTGGCCTTGGTGTTTTGAAATTCATGCACAT
>CAYOTU010000137.1:0-9136 GCA_964406905.1 uncultured Myxococcales bacterium
GGTGTGTTGGGGCAGGGGAGGGAGCGGAAATCGCAGTGCGGCAGGGGGTGAGGGTGGTCGATGAGGCCGTCTTCGATTTGGGCAAGTAAAATGGCCGGCGCGCTATTTGTTGCGGATCACGACAGAACCGCATTGGCCCTGAAGGACCTCCCACAGAAGAAGGCTATGGCAGGGCGACGACGCGGCGCTCGGGCTTTTCGAAGTCCAGCTCGAGACGCTGGCCCGCGTGCTCGATGCGGACCAGGCGATCGCCCCGCTCCTGATGGCACTCAGCGTTGTGGAAGCGAGGGTAGGGGCCGAGGTCGATGGCCTCGCCTGCTATGGTCATGGTGCCTTCCCAGCCGACCTTGACCTGGCCTCGGGAGGGAGACTGGTAGGTCAGCACGCCTTCGGAGACAGCGACCTCCGCGGCCAGGATCCCGTCCACGAACTCCTCGTATGTTCCGCCGTCTTCCGCGCTGCCCAGCTCCACCACCCAGGTGGTGTCGGTCGCGTCTGCGCGCAACTCGTACTGATTGGACTCAGACGGGGTCAGGGCCTGATCGCACCAGAGGGCCATCCAGCCATCTCCCAGACGTCCGATGGCCCAGTGGGGATCGTCGACGTGGGCCTCGTCGAACTTCGCGACCGGGAAGTACGCGTGGGAGTACCCCTTGTCCAGGTACTGGTCCAGGAGCGCTACGTCCTCGGTGCGGTATTGGATAACGCCCAGGTTCTCGTCCATGGTCACCCGCGGCAGCCAGCTTCCGGTCCAGTCGCTGCCAAAGGACGCGCCCACGTCCACGCCGCCGAAGTTTCCCGGCACCGTGGTGAAGACGTATGCGTCCTTTGAGAGGGTGGCCTGCCAGGGGTGGGTCTGGGTTCCGTAGCCGCCCGGGTTGTAGTCCTGCGCACCTGAGAGCTGGTAGTGCGGCGTCCGCCAGGTGTAGGTGCTCATGCGCTCCAGGGTGATCCCACGGGAGATGACGCCCAGATCCTCGGCCAGGAGGACCAGCTCGTCGGTGCCCCCCAGGGGCTTCACGAAGCCCATGAGATCCTCGGGGATTTCTCCGAAGAGGAAGCCATCCCAGAGATCCCATTTGTCCACGAAGCTGAAGGTCCCCTGAATCACGTCGGGGTGGGCCACAGCGGAGAGGCTGAACCAGAGGATCACGTCGTCGTCCTCGGTGTAGGTGAGTCCCAGCTCCGGGCCCTCCTCCACGTCCCATGAGTCGGACTGCCGGTGCTCGTGGCGTTCAGCGACAGCCGCGGCCACCTGTTCCAGCAGTGGCGGCGGGAAGTAGCCCTCCGAGGTGGCCATGAACGACGCGGTGAAGTTGTCGTCCGACGTCCACTCTCCGAGGTCGAGTTGGAGCCACGCGGCCGCGGAGGTGGAGTCGTTCAGGCCCTCGATGATCTTACCAGGGTAGGTCCGGCCGTGGACCGTGGCAAAGAGGCCCTTGTAGTAGTTGTTCAGCATGTCGTAGCCCATGATGTCCAGGACCATGACCGCCTTGATGCGGATCTCGGGGTCTTCAGCGAAGTCGGCCAAGTTCAGGAGTGCGGGCATGTCCTCGTTGAAGTAGACGTTGGAGTGCCACTCGGAGAAGCCGAAGCGGGCCCGCAGGTCCAGCCAGCGGAGGATCAGCGGCGCGGCATGGGCCACGTGCTCGGCCCCGGTCATGCCGTTGTTCTCGAAGACGTGATCAGGGTAGATCTGCCCCACCAGCAGCTCGGCCGAGTGGTAGAGGGCCTGGTGGTTCTCGGTCCAGTAGCACATCTTGTCCTTGCCCGGCTCGTCCACCCAGTACTTGAAGCCCTTCACCGTGTCCTCGAGGCCGGCGCGAAGATGCTCGGGGAGTGAGTCATAGAGGTTGTCCAGGTAGAGCAGCCGCACCATCCCCGCTACCCGGAAGTCAGCGCAGTCCTCCCGCGTGTTCACCTGTTCGAACGCTGCCTGGAAGCTGGCCTCGTCATACTCGTCCTCCCCCGTGACCACACGACAGCACTGCGCGTAAAAGCCGCCGCCCTCAGGCCCGTTCAGGGAGGAGCAGGCCTCCAGATATTCGGCCTTGCGCGCAAGGTAGCCGTCGGAGGGCTCGATTGGGATGGTCTCCACGATGTCCTGCGCGTCGTCGCCTGTATCGCCCGCGTCGTTTGACGTGTCGGGCGTTGGCATGAGCTCGACCGCGATGTCTGTGGAGATATCGGCAGCGGTGTCCGGACCAGCGAGGGGCTGCCGTTGCGTTTCGGTACAGCCTGCGAGGGCCAGGGGTGCCAGGAGACAGAACCAGGTCATCCTCATGTCTCGCTCCGAGGGTCTATGGGCCAGGCAGGCCGGATGTCTCTACCAGGGCCAGCAGGACCGCACCGACGCCGTAGGGCACATCGTCCACCGTCTTCACCGCTGCGTACTCTGCGAAGGTCCCCACAGTGGTGGGGCCCGAGACGCCCGTCACTACCGGGAGGCCCTTCTCGTCAGTGGTGATCATGCTGCGGACCCCGTTCATTGCGTTATGGATGGGGCTCAGGACCTCGTCGCCTGCGAGGCCGATGCGCCAGAGCCGGGCCATGCCGCAGGCGAAGAGGGCCGCAGCAGAGGTCTCCAGGTAGGTCTGCCCCGGGCGGTTCATGATGGTCCACCAGAGGCCGGTCTCCTGATCCTGGGTGTCCATGGCCGCGGCCACGAGCGCGGAGACAGCCTCATGGACGGTATGGTCGGTCTCTCCACGCAGCGCTCGTACCCGCAGGTACATCGCGCCGGCCACCGCGATCCAGCCGTTGCCGCGTCCCCAGTAGATGCCCTCGGTTTGAGGTGTGAACCACTGGTCCGCGTGCTTGTAGAACCCCGAGTCGTCTTGGAGGGCTTCAGTGAAGATCCGGAACTGATCCCCATAGAAGTCCAGGGCCGTGGCGTCATCGAAGAGCTCCCCCAAGCGGAAGAGCACGTTGCCGAACATGAACAGGGAGTCCACCCAGAGGGTTGCGTAGTCCATGGTCCCCAGATGGGAGAGGCCGCCGCCTTCGCTTCGGACGGCCTCCTCGTGCATGTAGGTCCTCGCGTCGTCGATGACGGCTTGGTACTTCGGATCTTCGGTCAGGTCCAGGAGGAGCACGGCTAAACCCGCGGGCACGCAGGAGTCCGAGTGTCCTATGGAGTATCCCTCCTCGATGTGGTGGTCCATCCAGGCCTTCGGGTAGTCCAGGTATGCCGTGTCCCCGGTGACGAGATGTAGCTCCAGCACCCCTAGCATCAGCACCGCAGCCTCCCAGTCCCACTTGAGCTCCTCGACTGGGTTGAGGTCGATGAACTTGTCCGCGATGGCTTTCGCAAGGATCACGTTGTCGCCGGGCGCGTCCGGTTCCGGGGCTGTGCCGCCGGAGCCGTTATCACAGGCGTTGGTGAAGATGATAAGGAGGAAGAGTGGGAAGAGAGACTTCATGGGGCTATTAGAACGAATGGCCCCATGAGAAGTCAAACGGGATTACATTTTGATTTCCATCTCCCAGCCTTCGAGGGTGCCGAGATCCTGACCAGCGTTGTCGGAGATGACCAGGGTCCACTCGCCCTTGCACTCAGCGCCGTTGAACGCGTCCACGTCATAGGTCTTGGCCAGGTCGTCAGCGGACCCGCCCTCACGGCTGTGGAGCACCTGCTCCTGGCCGCCCTTGACCAGCTTTACCACGAGGTCGCCGATGTAGGTGTGGGTGATGGTCACGGTCAAGTTGATGGACTTGATCTTCCCCTCGTCGTTCACGTTGATGACCGACTTGATGCCCGCTGTATCCTTGTCGGGGATCTCCATGGACGTGTCGCTGGTGTAGGTCTTGGTCTCGCCGCTCACCGGGGCCGCGGTGGAGAACATTAGCTTGATCTCAGCGAGGTAGCCCGTGTCCGCACCCGCCGTGTCCACCACCACGAGCTTCCAGTCGCCCTTGGAGCTCATGCCGTCGAAGTCTGACACGTCGATGGTCTTCTCGATGTTGTCGTTGCCGCCGCCAGCCTTGTCATGGAGCACCACGGAGGTGCCGTCCTTCTCAAGGGAGATCCGCAGGTCGCCGACGTAGGTGTGCTTCACGTTGATGAAGACTTTCATGCTGGCGATGGTCAGGTCATCGTTTACCGGCAGGCTGTAGGTGAAGCCCGCTGGGTCGTTGTCCGGGATCTGCATGTCCTCGCCGAAGACGAAGGGCACCTCGACCAGGTCCTCTTCGATGGGCTCGGGGTGCTCGTCCTCGATGGAGAGCTCCAGGAGGTGCTCGACCTTGGCCATGGACATGCTCGTGTTGCCGCCGTAGGCACGGATCGGCAGCCACAGGAAGTCGGGGATGGTGTTGTAGGAGACCCACTCGCCGCCCACGATCATGTCATCCGCGTCGATCTCGACGATGTACTTGTAGTGATCCGTGTGTGTGTAGTGACCGATGTTGTGGATGAGGGGCCCGTCCTCGCTTGCGCTGGACTCGCTCAGGTAGTCCACGTCCATCTCGAAGTAGACCCACTTGACCGCTTCCGGACTATTGAAGACGTCGTGGAACTTCTCGCCCGCGTGGTCGAGCTTGTCCATGACCTCTTCCTCGGTCAGCTCCTGCTCTTTCCTGGTCTCATAGCCCACGATCGGCTGGTTCCAGACCTGGTAGCCGATGGTCCGGTCCTCGGCAAAGGAGCGCTTCATCTTGCCGAGCATGTTGGTGATGACCACGTGGAACGAGCCAGCGTTGGTGTCCCGGCAGTCCTGGTTGAGGGGCCGACCATGTTCGTCATGCTCAATCTCGAAGTCGTTGCAGCGTCCGCCCAGCATGTGGGCCGAGGAGCGATCGTACATCGCGATCAGGAGAGCCTTGATGTCGGAGACGGTGAAGGTCACGTCGTTGATGGTCACGTCGTGCTGGGGCTCAGCGGCCAGGATTGCGGCCGGGACCCACGCGTGGCAGAGGCCCCACCAGGTCTCGATGCCGTCGTAGTCGCTGTGGTCGTCGCCGTCGTCCGCGCCGGTGCACTCGTCGGTGAAGCCGTCGCCGTCGTCGTCCTTGCCGTTGCGGGCCTTCCAGTTGCCTTTGTTCTTGTGCTGCCAGGTGGCTGCCGGGCCGAGCGCGGCGTAGTAGTCGTCGTGGGTGTCGAGGACCTGCGGGTAGGCATCGTCACCCTCGGCTTCCTCGGGGACACCGCAGTCCACGGGGAGTTGCAAGGGCATGAGCTCCAGGAAGTTCTCAGGGGGCTCCCAGCCGTTGAAGGCCATGTCGTACTTCTCCACGGGAGACAGCTTGTCCCAATCCGTGGTGGAGATGCCCTTGTAGCGGACGTTGATGGAGTCCTCGTAGTAGCTCCAGTAGTCCGAGGGCCAGGGGAGCTGCTCCGCACGACCTGAGGTGTACTGCTTGATTTCGCTGTACTTGTGGTCGAACTCGATGTGGAACTGAGTCGGGTTGTTGGCCGCGTTCCACTGGTCGGCCTTGAGGTCGGGGTTCTTGCCGTCGGACTCGGGCTTCGCGCCCGCCTCGTCCGTGGTCTCGGCGCAAGCGGCCACCGCAACCAACAAGAGGATACTGAAAAGAACAGCGTAGACCTTCTTCATGCCCATGCTCCTTGCGTCCTGAGAAAAAGAAGTGCCGCTCATATACACAAACAGGCGTAGAAAATCAATAGCTTTTTGATGGTGTTCGTCGAGGAGCAGTGATAGGATCACCTGCATGAATGAGGAGGTTAGGAAATGAGTATGCTGAAGAAGCTCCTCAACGAGTTGGCTGCGCGCCTGGTCGAAGGGATCGGGGAGGAGATGGTAGACGGCGAGACTCTGGCCACCCGGGTTCAGGCTGCGCTGGCGCCCTTCGACGTAGCCGTTCAGGACGCTATGGCCAAGGAGGTCGGGCAGTTTATCACGATGGATCCCGAGACTTCGGTGCTCCACAAGCAGGCCATAGAAGACGCGGCCGAGACCGAGTTCGGACGGGCCCGCCGGTATCGTCGTACCCTGTCCGTGGTTGCCTTGGAGGTGGACGGGTATTCCGAGATCCGGGCCACGCAAGGTGGCCCGGCGGTAGACACGCTGCTCCGGACCCTTGTCCTAGACTGCTGCCGCGGGATCCGGACTTGCGACATCGTAGGTCGCGGCGGGGACGCTGCCTTTACAATCCTTTTGCCGGAGACCTCCCTGGACGGCGCTGTGCGGGTGGGGGAGCGGCTCGGGAAGATCATGCGTGAGACCCCGGTTCCAGTGGGCGAAGGAGAGATCTCCTACACGGTCTGCGTCGGCGTGGCGACCATGGACGGGGAGGACAAGGGCGGGGAGGCCATCTTAACTCGGGCGGTGGATGCGCTTCGACGGGCGCGGGAGAACGGCTCTGACCGGGTTATTATTGCCCGACAGGTCTCCCTCGCTGACGCGGAGGCCACCATCGACGATCTGGAGGCCGAGTTCAACAAGGCCCTCGGCAGCGTCTCAGTTGACTTTGTCACCCCCGATGAACTTGACGAGTGACCCTCGCTCGTACCCCATCCTTTGGCCTGATATCCAAAGAGCCAGCAGCATGACGCAAGCCCGAGATGAAATTGTGAGCGATTCAGTGTGCGGAGACCAACGCAGCATTGGTGTTTGGGGCGGCTCCGCCATCGTCGCCGGCAACATGATCGGAGTGGGCATTTTTCTCATGCCAGGACTTGTTGCGGACCGGACCGGCACCACCATCTCCTTTCTCCTGGTTTGGGCAATCGGAGGGCTGTGGGCGTTGTGTGGGGCACTCAGCTTTGCAGAACTCGCCACCATGTATCCTCGGGCTGGAGGCGATTACGTTTACCTTCGGAAAGCCTACGGCAGATCTTGGGCATTCGTCAGTGGATGGGTCGCTCTCCTGGTGACCTTCTCCGGTTCTATCGCTGTCATGGCCGGGCTGACCATGAAATACCAGGCCCCGACTCTGCTGGGAGATTGGGTCTCGAATGAAATCGTCGGATTCGGGCAGGGGGCGTTCTCGCTCTCTATCACCGGTTCACATCTGCTGGCCGTCTTGCTCATCGGACTGCTCACCTGGATCAACCATCGTAACATCCGGTGGACCGCAGGATTTCAAGTGGGAGTGACCGCCATAGCGTTGCTTATGATGCTGGTCATCATCGGCGGGGTCTACGGCCTTCTCACCGGCGAAGTCGTACTCCCTGCACAGGCCCCATCCATCTGGCCCTCGGCGAGCGTGTTGGCCCTGGCTTTTCTGCCTGTCTACTTTGCATATGCCGGCTGGAACGCAGTGTCATATGTGGCGGGAGAAGTAGACCGGCCGAACCGCAACCTGCCTCTTTCCCTCATCCTCGGCACCCTCGTGGTCACCGTTGTCTACGTCATGATCTGCTTTGCCTATACCCTGGCCGTTCCGGTATCTTCCATGGGCCAGGTCTTCAATGTCGGGACCGCGGCCGCCTCTCTTTTTCTCCATGACCTGGCCGGGCCGGTGGTAGATCTACTTATCATCATCGCAGTCGCTGGGAGCTTGAACGCCACCATTCTCAGCGGCTCACGTATCTACCTCGCCATGGCCAGGGACCGCTCCTTCTTTTCCTTTGCCGGACGTATCCACCCCAAATACAAGACCCCTACCCATAGCCTCTGGCTACAGGCGGCCTGGGCCAGCCTTCTGGTCTTTATCTCAACAGTGGAGACCATTCTGGACTACGCAGTCACTCTCATGCTGGTGCTCTCCATTATGTCGGTGGGAGCGGTCATTGTCCTGCGTCTCAAATGCCCTGCTGCGAAGCGTCCGTACCGTTGCTGGGGATATCCTCTCACTCCTCTCGTCTATATCGGCATCAGCCTTCTTGTTCTGTGGGGAGCCTTTTTGAGGGAACCTGCATACGGGGCCTGGATCGGCATCGGCGTCGGAGCGCTGGGAATGGCGTTGTACTGGCTCGTCTTTCGGGGCCGCTATCGATAGTAACGAGACAGGCATCGGAAACGGACGATCTATCTGTCGCGGCAACATCGGAAGCCGATGTACTCCTCGGCATGTGCAGGTTTGTAGCGATCCCAATAGATACAGGCCATGTAGCTGAAATATGTCTGGAAGGAGCCGCCGCGTATCTCACATTTTCCTCGTCGACAGGAGCCTAGCCAGTCCCAGACATTTCCATTCATGTCGAACAGGCCGCTCAGTCCTCCTTCGCACTGCTTCTTGGAGCCGACGGGGACTGTCTTACCGATTCCGGCCTCAAATCCATTGCATCTGTCCTTGACGAAGGTCTTTCCGTACGGGAAATGGGTCCCGTCGGGACCCTTGCAGGCCGCCTCCCATTCCTGTCCGGTACAGAGCCGGGCCCCTTTCGCTTTACAGGCGGCTGACGCACCGTACCAGGTCACCCAGGCCACCGGATGGCGTTCGTATTCTTTCACCGCTCTCAAGACCCCGTCGACTCTTCGGATTCGGGTGTTCTTCGAGTCCATGCAGAGGTGGCCGCTGCAGGAGTTGCCGTGCTCGTTCAGGAAGGCTGCGAATCCCTCGTTGGTTTCCTGGAACGCATCGATACACATCGCGTTGCCCGGGATCTCGATGCAGACGGGGCTCCCTGTGCCTTCTGGAGGGGCAGCATCTGCGGTGGGTCCCAGCAGGCCCATCGCCAGCGGGAGGACTAGGGCAGTAATGATCGCAGGAGCCGCGTGGAAGGCCTTCACTGAATCCCTCCGGGGTTGCTCGCGGCCGGCGCTATCCGGCGAAGGAATCCGCGCGGGAAGAACGATAAGTCAAACTTCTCCCGTTCCCGATCGATCTCAAAGCCTGGGTTCGACCCCAGGTATTGCTGTACAGCCTCCCAAGGTCCCGGCCCGAATTCAGGCACCACCGGGTTGCCGTTCAGGTTGGTGTCCTGTACGACGAGGTAGCTCCCTTCGGAGACGAGTGGGCCGAACAGGCGGAGCTCGTTGAGAACGTGCGGCGCCTGGTGAGCGGAATCCAACAGGACCATGACCTTCTTCTTTGCGACACGAGCGGCGATGGGCGCGACGACAGCGGGATCCACGCAGCTTCCCGTGATGACCTCCACGCGACGCTGGAAGACCTCGTATGCGGATGCTTGTTCCACGTGGGGCTCAATATCGATCGTCAGCACCTTCCCGTCGCCGCCGATGGTCTCGAGGACCATGGCGAGGTAGAGTGCTGTCCCGCCATGGAAGGT
>CAYOTU010000138.1:0-3273 GCA_964406905.1 uncultured Myxococcales bacterium
TGCGATCTGTTTGTTTCGCCGCAGACCCTTAGTCGTCTCCATCTTTTTGCTGGCACTGATCGATGACCTGCTGCTGGATCTGAGGCGGCACTTGCTCGTAGCCCTTGAAGGACATGTCAAAGGAGCCCTGTCCCTGGGTCAGGCTGCGGAGGTCGGTGGAGAAGGTCTGGACCTCTGCCAGGGGCACTGAGGCCCTGAGGACCTGATCAGAGCCCGACGCGTCCATGCCCGAAATTCGGCCGCGGTGCCCGTTGATGAACTGGTTGACCTCTCCTGAGAAATCTGGGGGGAAAACGATCTCCAAGTTTACGATGGGTTCGAGAAGGACGGGCTTCGCTGCCAGGAAGCATTTCTTAAAGCACATGGAAGCGGCCTTCTGGAACGCGGTGTCCTTGCCGTCCACAGGGTGGTCCTTGCCATCGTAGAACTCGATTTTGATGTGGATGACCGGGGAGCCCGTGAGGATCCCCAGGTCCATGGTGGCCTTACAGCCCTTCTCCACGGATGGGACGAACTGGCGGCGGACATTGTCGCCCTTGAGCGCGTTTATAAAGGTGAAGTTCTCATCGGGCTCCGGGGACATACGGAAGTGGACCTCTGCGAACTCGCCCGCGCCGCCGGACTGCTTCTTGTGCCTGTAGAAGTCTGAGACGTTCTTGGTGATCGTCTCACGATAGGAGATTTTCGGCAGCGTGGTCTCCACATCGACATTATGCTTCTTCAGCATGCGGGCGAGGATCACGTTGAGGTGCAGCTCGGAGAGACCATAGATGATCATCTCCTGGGTCTGGCGGTCGAGTTCGGTACGGAAGCAGGGGTCCTCGGCCAGAAAGCGTTGGAGGACCTGGCCGAGCTTCTGCTCATCGCTGCGGGTCTTGGGACGGCAGGCCAGGGCCACCATGGGTACCGGGTAGACCGGACGCGCTACAGGGTGGTTCCACTTGCCGCCGGAGACCGTGTCTCCAAGGAAGAGGTCGTCGATCTTCACCGCTGCGAAGAACTCGCCCTTGCCGACGCTGTCCAGGTCGTCGTGGCGCGCACCGAAGATCTTCACCAGCTTGCCGAAGCGGCCGCTTTTGCCGGTCCCTACGTTGACGAAGTTCGAGCCGGCGGCCATCTGACCTGAGATTACACGGATGATAGCCATCCGCCCCTTATGGTCGTCGATGATGATCCGGATCACCTGGCCGATGAACTCGTCCTCGGGGAGATCCATCTCCTCCGCGCGCTGGATCGGCTCTCCGTCCTCGTCCGTGTCGGTCACCATGGCCTGGACTTTGGTAGTGACTGCGGGGGAGGGAAGGTAGTTGCTGATCGTATCGAGGAACTCAACGATCCCGAAGGAGCCCTTCTGCGCGGTACAGAGGATCGGCACCACCGCACCCTCAGCGATAGCCTGGCCGACATGCTTGAGCACGTCCTCGCTGACGTCCTCCCCGTCCAGGTAACGTATCATCAGTTCCTCGTCTGATTCGACGATGGACTCGATGAGGGGTTCGTGGAAGGAGGTGAGCAGGTCGCTCGCATCGTCGGGCGCTTGGAGTACGGACATCATTTTGGAGATGCCGCCGCCGGTGGTGTCAGGAAGGGTGAAGGGCACGCAGGCCTGGCCAAAGGTCTCGCGGATGTCACCGATTACCTTCTCGAGGTCCACGTTCTCGACGTCGCATTTTGAGATGACGATAACCTTGGCCTTGCCCATCTTCGTTGCGAATTGCCAAGCCTTCTTGGTGTTGACCTGTAGACCTGAGTATGCATCCACCAGGACAGCAGCGATGTCTGCCGCGTAGAGGCCTTGGACCATCTGGCCCTGGAAGTCGCTGCGTCCCGGGGTGTCGAAGAACTGGAAATGGGTCCCGTTGTGGTTCCCGTAGAGCAGGCTCAAGTCGATGGACGCCTGCGCGTCGATTTCGTCCGCTGCGAAGTCGGAGAGGCTTGACCCGTCGCGGACGGAGCCGATGCGGTTGTTCGCCTTGGTAGCGAAGAGGAGTTCCTCCACCAGTGAGGTTTTTCCTGTGCCGCTGTGACCTACGAATGCAACGTTGCGGATGTCCTCGGGCTTGTACTTGGCCATTCTATTTTTCTCCTTCAGTCCAGCTTCTTCAGACGCGTGAGATCCGCCTTGATGCGTTTGTACTCGATCTCCCACGGAATCGAGCCCTCGGAATCCTTCAAGTGCTTCATCCGGCGGTCGATCTCAGCGCCGAGCTGATCCTCGGGCGAGGTCATCTGCAGCCGCAAGATGGGGGCGATGACCCGGTTCAGTTCGTGGTCCTCGCCAAAGATTTCCTCAACGTGCTGTGAGATTTCGAGCATCTCAATGACCTGGCGTACCACGTAGTCCAGGGTGTCGTCTTCGATACCGATGTGCTTGTCCTTGGCAAGATTTCGTCGGATGCGGTTTGCAGCACCGAAGTCGAGTCCCTGCCGCGAGACGATATCTTTGGAGCGATCGGTGAGTTCCCTCTCGACGCGGATGTACTCAAACATTACCGACTCGATGTCCTTACAGACTTCATCCTGTTGATCCTGTTCGACCTCGATCAGCTCGACCTTGATGAGACCCAAAAGGATCTCGCGTGCAGTCAGTTCTACTCGTCCTCGAAACAGTCTCATGAGAGGCACCTCCCGTTCATAACCAGCCGTTCCTGGTAGCACAAGTCAGGGCTTGAAGCAAGGCGGATTGGCGGGGATCTCGAAGGAAAAATGATGCCTCGGAGGTCAACGCGGCAGGGGGGACACCCGCTCTCCTGTCTCTACTCCCAGTTCCCGGGCTGCTGAGCCAAGCGCCACGCTGATCTCGATTCGCCCGGAGCTGCCGGCCAGGAGAAACGGCGCCTCCCCCCGGGCTTCAGCGTAGGTTCGCACTATTGTATCGATGGTCCGGCCGCGTATCTCGATTCCACGGAGGCCGGGGAGTGCGGACGCGGGTAGAGACGTGACTAGATTGCCGAAGTGATCGACATGGAGCACACGCTCGTGTCGGGGGTCCGGGGAAGGAGTGATGGAACGTGGCGGGGGCGTCAGGGGTGGGCCAAGACCAGAGGGTGTCCGCCCGCCCGAGGCCAGCAGTGCGGCCGCGGGCGCAAAGAGATCACGGCCATGAAAGGTGGCGGATCGTGTCCTCCCGTGGGGCGGCACGTTTATCAATTCCCAGCCCCTGAGATCCCCATCCATAGCCTGGGCAGCGGGGAGGAGCAGGCCGTTTTCGGGGCCAACGAACGCGTGACCGCCGGCCACGAGGACCACTGCGGTCCGCTGGGATCCGACCCC
>CAYOTU010000138.1:3283-9135 GCA_964406905.1 uncultured Myxococcales bacterium
GCAGAGGCCGCGCCGGGCCGTGCCCACCTCCGGGTCCACCACGGCCAGGTGGACCGTCCCCCGGGGGAACCAGGGCGCAGAGGACTCCAGGAGGAACGCGCCTTGCGCCACGTCCTGGGGGCCGATATCGTGGGTGATGTCGATGAAGCGTAGCGCTGGTGATATCGCCAGCATCACGGCCTTCATCTGTGCGACGTAGTTGTCGGATGTGCCGAAGTCAGTGAGGAGCGTAACAACACCGTTGGCGCGAAAGGACATGGAAGATCAGGCGGAGATCGCTGCCCAGCGCTTGACCAGGGCCAGGATGACCAGGGCGGACTTCTCCATGTCGTCGAAGGGGACCCACTCGTAGATGGAGTGGAAGTTGCGGCCACCCGCGAAGAGGTTCGGCGTTGGCAGACCCAACTCGCTGAGCCGCGATCCGTCGGTGCCGCCCCGGATCGGATTGACCACCGGCTGAATGCCCACGTCCCGCACCGCGGCCAGCGCTAACTCCATGACCTGGGGGTCCTTGTCGAGGAAGAACCGCATGTTCTTGTAGGAGTGCTTGATCTCCGTCTCGATGGTGAGGTCTGGAAAGGCCTCCTCGGTGCTCCGCGCCAAGCCGTCAAGGATATCCTCCAGGACCCGGAGGCCGTCCATCTCAAAGTCCCGGACTATGAAGGTGACCGTACTGACGTTCACGTCCCCCGCTATGCCGAGGGGATGGAGGTAGGCCTCCCGCTTTTCCGTGGTTTCGGGGAGCTTGTCCCCGGGGAGCAGGGAGATAAGGTGAGCGGCTGCGCGGACAGCGTTGATCATCTTTCCCTTCGCGTAGCCGGGGTGAACGTCTCTGCCCTTGAGCGTCACGATTGCGGTGTCCGCGCAGAAGGTCTCGTTATCGACCTCGCCCGCTGGTCCCCCGTCTACAGTGTAGGCAGCGGCCGCTCCGTATTCGTCCAAGGGAGGGAAGTTCTCGGTGCCGCGGCCGATCTCTTCGTCGGGGGTGAATGTGATCTTGAGGGGACCGCGGGGATGTTCCGGGTGCTCCAGCAGGAACTGGACAGCGGCCATGATCTCCGCGATGCCGGCCTTGTCGTCCGCACCCAGGAGGGTGGCGCCGTCGGTGGTGATCACCGTGCGGCCTTCATATGCCGCCAGATCGGGGTTGTCAGCCAACCGGATAGCGCTTCCGGCCGCGGGCAGCGTTATGTCGCCGCCGGGATATGGATCATGGACGACAGGTTTCACGTTCTCGTTCGCAGTACCCGGATAGGTGTCCACATGCGCGATCAGGCCGATCGTTTGCGCAGCGGTGTTTCCGGGGAGGTTCGCAACGAGTACACCGCCATCGTTGATCGAGACCTCCTTGACCCCCAACGCTGTCAACTCGTCACGCAGCATGTTCAACAGATCGTACTGCCGGTCAGTGCTCGGCGCCTTGTCCGCTGCGCTCTCGTCCGAACCTGTGTCGATCTTGACGTAGCGAAGAAACCGCTCCAGGACGTTCGCTCTGATATCCATCTTGACCTCCTAATTGATCCTGAGTGTCTTTTACCATGCCGCCGGGGACCCAATCAAGGCGACACGCGCCCTGCCGCGAGGTAATCTGTCTTCATGTGGACAGTCCTCGCCATCATTTTCTGGGTGGATATAGCGTTGCTGACGCTCACTTACGCAGGTTACCCAGCGGCCCTCGTACTCAGGGTGCGTTTTTGTCCACGTGTGCCTGGAGGTTCGGGAGGAGAGACGAGTCCTCTGACCTTTGTTATTTCCCTCCACGACGAGGTCATCGTAATCGCCGAGAAGCTGCGAAACAGCCTCGCCCTGGAGGGGACGCCGCGTCTGGTCCTCGCTGACGACGGTTCTACGGACGGGAGCGAAGAGATCTGCCGCGTCGCGGCCGCTGCCCACCCGGAGAGGGTCTGCCATGTGGCTGTACCCCGTGGCGGAAAGAACCGCACATTGAACTGCGCGCTGGAGGAGATCTCCAGGGGAATTATTGTCTTCTCCGACGCTAACGCTATGTATGAGCGGGACGCAGTTCTGCGGCTCGGCGAGGCATTCTCAGACCCCGCGGTCGGATGCGTGGTGGGACAGCTCCGCTACCACAAGGGCGGCGAGACCCTCGAGGGCGCGTACTGGCGCTACGAGAACCGGGTGAAGCAGGCCGAGAGCGACGCGGGGTCCATGGTGGTGGGCAACGGCACAATCATCGCGGCTCGGCGGAGTCTGGTTCCAACGCTCCTGCCCGGCGTGGCCAACGACCTCCAGATTCCCCTGGCCGTGGCCCGGGCCGGATACCGAACCGTATTCCGTCCCGACGCTGTGGCCCGGGAGCACATGTCCGATACCCACGGAGAGGAGTACGCGCGCAAGGTCCGCATGGCCACCCGAGGGCTCTCCCACGCGGGTGAGATGTTCAGTCTCGCGCCGGGAGTCCTCAAGCTACAGTTCCTGGTCCACAAGGTCATGCGCTGGCTGACCGGGGTGGCTTTGCTGGAGATCCTGCTCCTGAGCGTTGCCCTTGCATTGGGGCGCGGGGGCGTCTGGCATTGGCTCCTGGGGATCCAGATCGCCGGCTACGCGCTGGCCGGGGTAGGCGCGGCGGGGGAGCGTCGCGGGATCCGGGTGCCGGGGACCCGCTTCGCCCACTACTTCACCGTCATGCACCTCGCTGGGCTGCACGCCACATGGCGGGTCCTTCGCGGAGAGACCGTGGATGTATGGGAAAAGCCTGCGTCTACCCGGCGTCCCGCCGGAGGGTCGGGATAAGCGTAAGAGTCAGGAGGGCCGCGCCGACCGGGGCCACCCAGAGCCAACTCCTCGTGGCCAGACCGAATGGCACCAGCAGGATCGCCTGAACCAGGGACAGCAGAACCACGGCCCATGGAAGTGGAAGCCCTCGGTTCACGAGCCAGAAGATCAGGTGATGGGGGCTCCCCTGCCAGGGAGGAATGCCCAGGCGAACGCGGCGCCACGAGATCTGGACGACCTCGAAGAGGACCACCCCGGTGAGCAGAAAGGCCCACAGGATGGTCGGGCCGGGCGCGGCCTGAGAGGGGATCAGCAGGACGAGGATCGCCACCAGTCCACCTAAGGGCAGGCTGCCGCTGTCGCCTAGCATGATCCGCCCGGGGAACGCGTTGAACGGGAGGAAGCCCAGGAGCGCTCCGGTGAAGGCGAGGGAGATGGAACCCACGTCGTAAAAGCCTGCCATCGCGAGGAGGGCTCCCAGTGCGGCCAGTGCGGGGAGGGCGAGCCCCGTGAGGAGTCCGTCCGCGACGTCCACGATGTTGAACGCGTTGGTCATCACCACGATCCAGCCGACCTGGAGGAAGACCCAGGGGACCCCTGTGTGGACCCAGGTGGCCCGGGGGATCGAGAGGACCACGAAGAAGGCCAGTGGGACCTGAAGGACGATCTTCCAGCCCGGGGTGAGGGGATGCATGTCGTCCAGGAGCCCCACGATGAAGAGCCCTATCAGATAGATGATGATCGGTCGCCAGGGGGAGATGGTACCAGTGGCAAGGACCGAGACAAGGATGGCCGCAACCACGACGGCCAAGCCCCCAGCCCGGGACTTCCGACCAGCGGGGTGGCAGGGGTTATCCGTGGGCGCGCCCACCGAAAAGTTCCGGAACCAGTGAACGCACGGCAGGATCAGGCACGCGGCAAAGGATCCAACTGCCGCGAACAACAAGGTGAGGAGGGGATCGAATCCCAGACCTTCTTGGATGAAGCTGAAGTGTTCCACTGCGACGATCTCCGTGGGATACCTTACTCGATCTTTGGGCGGCTTGACAAGCCCCCGGGTGGACACGCAGGATGCGGGAAAAATCGGAGGTAGACATGCGGGTGCGGGTTGCGGGCTATAACGTGGACGTGGATGAGCTGGGCAAGGTGGCGGATGCTGTTCGGGCTGTGGGAGCGGTGCTCACCCCTGAGACCCTCTCCGCGGCCTACGCGCGGATCTCCAAGCATGACGAGGACGTCGATGTCCTGCGCGGCCGCGCGGTCGAGGACGTGGAGAAGGTCCGGGCTTCCAACGAGAACATTGTGTTCGAGCAGGGCCACGCGTCCATCGCTGAGCACGCGGTGTTCAACGTGGACGTGATGGGGGTCTCGCGGCTGGCGATCGAAGAGTTGGAAGCACAGCGCATCGCCTCCTACACCGAGAAGAGCCAGCGTTACGTCCGCCTGGGCGAGGACTACATTATTCCGGAGGAGCTGACGGGAACGCTGCGGGCCGAGTTCGTGGAGCACATCCGAGCGGGTACTGTCGCACACGGGAGAATCAACGAGGCCCTCCGAGCCCACTGGTCCGAACTGGATCCAGTACCCGAGGACTCCGCTGAGAAGCGGGCATGGCGCCAGCGGCGCCGGGAGCGGATCCGCGAGGATGCGCGGTACGCTGCCACACTGGCAGCGACGGGCCAGCTCGGCATGACCATCAACGCCCGCACTGTGGAATCAGCGTCCCGGCGGATGATGGCCAGCCCCTTGGCCGAGGTGAAAGCCCTGGCCCGGTCCCTGGTAGAAGAGGTTCGTGCCGTGGCCCCCTCCTTGATCCGATACACGGACGCCACCCCGGTGGAGGTCTGGCGGCGGGGCTCCGGTGCGAGCCAACGAATTCCGCCGGTTTCCGCCGCACCTGCAGTGCGTCTTCTAGATCCGCCGGAGGACGGTGACCTGCGAGTCGCTGCAGCCTGCATGGTGGAGCAGGGTGGGGGGAGCCTCCAAGCTGCAATGGAGTACTTGGGTGCGATGCCCGCAGGGGCCGTAGATCTCCTGGCCGACCTCCGGAGCCGCACCAGCCGGCACGATTCCATGCCCCGTGGCTTCGAGCTGGTCCGCCTGGACTTTGATCTGGTGTGCAGTGCGTCCTGCTTCGCGCAGCTCAAGCGGCACCGGATAGCGACCGTGATTCCCGGTCCCTACGATCCCGGCCTGGGGATCACGATCCCGCCCCATGTGGACGCGGCCGGGGCGGCAGAGGTGCTCCAGGATTTCGCGGAGAAGGCCGCCGCGCTCCACGATCGGATAGCGGGAGAGGTCAGCCCTGCGGTGGCGGCCTACGCCCTGACAAACGCGCATAGGCGCCGGGTCTTGTTCTCCTGTCATCTCCGGGAGCTGGTCCACCTCTCCCGCCTGCGCATGGATGAGCATGCGCAATGGGATATCAGGGCGCTGTCCACGGAGATGTGCCGTCAGGTCCGCGTGGCCATGCCCCTCGCCAGCGCGTTTCTTTCGGGCAAGGACGGCTGGTAGTCCAACCCGACGCTCTACTTTTCGGGTGGGGTGGTGTCTTCCCAGAACGGACGTGTCGGATCCGATGCTTTGGGGCGCCGTGCATCGAGGGCCTCGTCGCAGTGTGCCCCAGCCTCGAAGCTTTCGGCTTTCATGAAGCAACGCCGCGCCTCGTCGTCGAGGTCTGCCTTGCATTCGGCAATGCATTGCGGAAGGTAGGTTTCGATCTCTTTAGACATCCCTGTCTCTGAGCCTTCAGCGAGGATCTGGTTGACCGCCATCTGGAGGATGTGACGACAGACGACGTCACATCCTGGCGCAGGGGAGGCCACAGGACCGGGAGGACCGACCGTCGGCGCAGGAGGTGTCGCTGGCGCGGCATGGCGGGCCTGATGCTCGATGTGGCATAGGTCGAAGCCTTCCAGGTCCTGCGCACCCATGATGCACCGCCGTGCCTTCGAGCCCAACTCTGCCTCGCAAGACGGAACGCACTCCTTAATCAACTCTCCAGTGCTGGCCTTGAGGGCTGAGACCTCCTTGTCAGGCAGTCCCTGCCGGAACAGCCCCAGCCACGGCTAGGCATAACGATCCGGGCGGCTGCCGTGCGGGCTCCTGGTGGCGCT
>CAYOTU010000139.1:0-9114 GCA_964406905.1 uncultured Myxococcales bacterium
CGGCCCTGGTGGGGCTGGCCATGGGCCTGGACCCCGAAGGCGTGGCGGATGCGCTCCGAGGCTTCCCCGGCCTCGAGCACCGGATGGAGTTTGTGGACGAGGTGGACGGGGTGCGATGGTTTAACGACACCAAGGCCACCAACCCCCATGCAGCCGGTGCGGTCCTCGAGGCCCTCGACGGTCCCGTGGTCCTCATCGCCGGCGGCTCTGAGAAGGGCTCTGATTTCTCCGCGCTCGGTCCCCTCATAGCAGCGCGGACACGGGCAGTGGTCCTGAACGGCGAGACGCGGGAGCGATTGGCCGCGGCGATCCCCGCAGGACACGCGGTGGAGATCGTAGAGAGCATGGAGGAGGCGGTCCGTGTCTCAGCGGGCCTCGCCCGACCCGGGGATATGGTCGTCCTGGCCCCCGCGTGCGCCAGCTTTGACCAGTTCAAGGACTTCGAGCACCGGGGCCGGGAGTTCAAGCGGATGGTACACGCGCTGCGCGGCGCGTGAGAGGAGAGACTATGCTCGAGCGAATAGAGGAGCTCGCGCGGCAGGCCCGGCAGGACATAGCCGCTATCAAAGACGAGGGGGCCCTGCGGGAGACGCAGGTGAGGCTCCTGGGCAAGAAAGGCGAGGTGACCGCTCTCCTCAAAGGCATGGGCCGCGTCTCCCCCGAGGAGCGCCCCCATATTGGGAAGAAAGTCAACGAGCTGAAGCAGGAGATTTCCGGGCTCCTGGATGCGTGGCGGGAGAAGATCAAGGCCCTGGCCCTGAGGCGGCGCATGGAGGCCACCTCCTTTGACCCGACCCTCCCCGGGATCCCGCACGGCACCGGCGCTATCCATCCGGTGAGTTACATCCAGGAGGAGCTCGAGGACATCTTTCTGTCCATGGGCTTCATCATCCCCGATTACGGGGAGGCCGAGTCGGAGTTCTTCAACTTCGAGGCCCTCAATATCCCCGAGGATCATCCGGCCAGGGACATGCAGGATACATTCTGGCTGGACATGCCCGGACGGAATCTCCTGCGGACTCATACGTCCCCCGGGCAGATCCGCTCCATGCGGGAGTTCGCGCCGCCCTTCAAGGCTATCTTTCCGGGCAAGGTCTACCGATACGAGGCCATGGATGCGAGCCACGAGCACACCTTCCACCAAGTGGAGGGCATCCTCATCGACCGTGAGGTCTCCGTCGCCAACCTGATCCACTCCATGAAGGTCCTCCTCTCAGAAGTGTTCGGCCGGGAGATGGCCATCCGTCTGCGGCCGGGCTACTTCCCCTTCGTGGAGCCGGGTTTTGAGCTGGATTTCCGCTGCACCGTCTGCGGGGGCGACGGCTGCTCCGTGTGCAAGCAGACCGGCTGGGTGGAGCTGCTCCCATGCGGTCTGGTTCACCCCAACGTGATCCGCTTCGGTGGTCTGGATCCAGACGAGTGGTCCGGCTGGGCCTTTGGCCTGGGCCTTTCCCGCCTGGTGATGATGAAGTATGGCATCGACGACATCCGGCTCCTAATGGGGGGCGACGTGAGATTCGTCGAGCAGTTCGGCAAGGTCTAGGGGGACGGTATGAAGTTATCCTGGCGATGGCTGGAGCGCCACGTGGATCTTTCGGGCCTGGAGCCTGCGGAGCTGGCCAACCGTTTTACAATGGCGGTGGCCGAATTGGAGGGCTTCGAGGAGGTCGGTGCGGGCATGGAGTCCGTGGTTGTCGGCCGGATCACCGTTGTTCGGCCCCACCCGGACGCGGAGAAGCTCCGCTTGGTGGACCTGGATCTCGGAGGTCGGACCGAGACCCTGGTGACCGGCGCGCCGAACTGCACAGTAGGCCTCCTCACCGCGGTGGCCCTGCCAGGCGCTTGTCTGCCCGGGAGGGAGGTCACCGTGGCGACCATCCGCGGCGTCGAGAGCCGCGGCATGACCTGCTCCGAGGCGGACCTGGGCCTCACAGACGACGACACCGGCCTCCTGGCTCTCCCCGCGGATATCCTGCCCGGGACGCCTCTTGGTGACCTGGCCCCGCTCCACGACTGGATTATCGAGATCGACAACAAGTCCCTGACTCATCGCCCGGACTGCTGGAGTCACCGGGGCATAGCGCGAGAGCTCGCAGCGCTCACGGGGCGGCCCCTCAAGGGGCTCGATCTTTCTCTGGAGTTCACCACGGACATCCCCATACAGATCCGGGTGGACGATCAGGATCTCTGCTCCCGGTACACTGCGGTGTGCTATCGCGGGGTGACGGTGGCACCGAGCCCGCTGTGGCTCAAGACCATGCTCCACCGCGTGGAGGTCCGCCCGATCAGCAACGTGGTGGACCTGACCAATTTCGTCATGCTCGACGTGGGCAACCCGCTCCACGCGTTCGATATCCGCTTTGTCAGGGGCGGGGAGATCAACGTACGCCGCGGTCAGGAGGGCGAGATCCTTGTCACCCTCGACGAGCAGGAGCGAAAGATAGAGCCGTCTGACGTCATCATCGCAGACGGGGAGCGTGGCGTGGGCCTCGGCGGGATTATGGGCGGGCTCGACTCGGAGATCGTGGAAGGTACCACCGATTTGATCCTTGAGTCAGCGTCCTTCCAGGCATCAGCGATTCGGCGCACGTCTTCGCGGCTTGGGCTGCGCACGGAGGCCTCGGCCCGCTTTGAGAAGGCCCTGGATCCGGCCTTCGCTGCGCACTCGTCCCTCCTCTTCGGCCGGATGCTCAAGGAGTTGGATCCAGGGGCCGAGGTAGCGTCCGCGTTCATCGACGTAGCCGCACCCTTGCCCGCACCGACCATTATCGAGACCTCCTGCTCTTTTATTCGGCTGAAGCTCGGGGACGACGTCTCCGACGCCCGGATCGTCGAGATCCTCGAGGGTCTTGAGTTCGTGGTCGACACGGATAGCGACGCGTTGCGGGTCACAGTGCCCACCTTTCGGGCGACCAAGGACATCGGCATCCCCGAGGACCTCGTCGAGGAGGTCGGGCGGATGATCGGGTACGACAACATCACGCCGACGCCGCCCCTGGCCGCTGTCCAGCCGCCCCCCCGGCCTCCAAGCCGGGGTGTAGAGCGACGATTGCGCCATTTCATGGTCCTCGGCGGTGGCGTTGAGGTGATGCAGTACTCCTTCGACTCAGCGTCCTGGGCCGAAACCATCGGCTACTCCCTCGAGGGTGCGTTGCGCCTGGCAAATCCCATCAGCGCGGACATGCCGGTGATGCGGCGGTCGCTGATTCCCAACCTCCTAGGTGCGTTGAAGCGCAACCAGGCCCACCGAGATGAGGTCCTCCTCTTTGAGCTGGGGCGGATCTTCGCCCAGCCCGAAGCCGAGGGGGCTATTCCCCACCAGGAGCGCCACCTGGGTGCGGTGTTCTGCGCGGCCGACGGGCTGCAGCCGGAGGTGAGCTTCCGCCAGACTAAGTGGGTCATAGAGCAACTCCTGGGGATCAACGAGCGTGGGGACTACCGCCTGGAGAAAGCAGATAAGCATCCGGACCTGCCGTGGGTCACCGAGGGGCGGCTGCTCATGGTGCGAGACCAGGGCAGCGGTGAGGTGGTCGGCTGGATGGGCCAGGTGAACCCGGTCCTCTGTGCCAAGGCCCGTATCCGGGGAGGCGTGGGGTTCTTTGAGTTGGATCTGGAGTCCATGATAGCTGCCCCCAGGAAGGAGCTGGTCTATCGGCCCTTGCCCAGGTTCCCCCGGATCTCCTACGACCTAAGCTTCATCGTGGAGGGGGCTGTGATCCACCAGGCGGTGATGGATGGTATCCTGGCCGCGGGCGGGGAGTTCCTGGTTGACACGGAGCTGGTTGCGGTCTTCGAAGGGGACCCCATCCCTGAGGGCCGCAAAAGCCTCTCGTATCGCCTGACCTTCGGATCTGAGGAGCGCACCCTCCGGGACGACGAGGTGCGCCCCGCAGTGGACGCGGTGATCGCGCGGGTCTCAAAGGACACGGGCGGCTACCTCCGGGACGCGTGACGGAGACACCATGGCCCGCATTTTAATGGTATCCAAGCCGCTTCAGTCCCCCTGGGACGACAGTGCGAAGAATCTGGTCCGGGATCTTGTCCGCGCCGGGGAGCGCCACGAGTACCGGGTCATGGGGCTGCGGGGTGCGGAGCCGCCGGACCCCAGAGCCTCGGTGGACGGTGTCTACAAGGGCACCGGGGCCTACGCCCCGAGCCTGGGGCAGAACCTGCGAGTCCTCCGGCGCCTGTTCCGTCCTGATAACATGGACATCTACCACTTCTTCTTCGCTCCGAACCCGACCACTTCCCGCGCGGCCAGCTGGGTGCGGCGTCTCAAGAAGCGGAAGCGCTTCGTGCATACGATCTGCAGTGCGCCTGCGAGCTACGAGGGCATCGACAGGTTGATGTTCGGGCACCGCGTGGTTGCGCTGAGCGAGAACACGCGGCAGGCCCTCCTGGAACACGGGGTCAAGGAGGTCGTTCGTATTCCGCCTGCCATCGACGGGCAGCGCCGGATCTCCGAGGAGGAGAAGCGCATCGTGCGGGAGGAACTCAACCTCCCAGCGGACAGGCCCCTGGTGCTCTACGCGGGTGATTACCAGTTCTCCAGTGCGGCAGATACCTGCGCCAGGGCTATCCCGGAGATCCTCGCAGGCTCGGACGCTCATTTCGTCTTCGCATGTCGCATCAAGCAGGAGCTGTCCCGGTTGGAGGAGCAGCGGATCAAGGAGTGGGTGAGCGCGCGCGGCCTCGCTAAGCGGGTGCATTTCTACAACGAGTTGGGAAAGATCCAGCATCTGGTCGCAGCAGCCACGGTGCAGGTGCTGCCCGCCGAGTCCCTCTTCGCGAAGATGGATATCCCCCTGGTCCTCCTGGAGTCCCTGCGGGAGGAAGTGCCTATCGTCATAGCGGACGTCCTGCCACTGGCCGAGCTCCTGGAGCGCCCGGTGGGCCTGGCGGTCCCGCCACAGGCCCCGGCGCGGCTGGCCGAGGCCGTCCTGGAACTCCTGGATTCCCCGCAGCAGCGCCGGGATATGGGGCGGGAGGGCCGGGCCCTGGTACGCCGGGTCTACGACGCGCCCGTCGTGGCCGCTGCCTACGAGCGGCTCTACGACGAGCTGCTCATGGAGATCTGAGATGAGCCGGAAAGACGCGGAGACCTACTACGACGAGTTCGCTTCCTGGTACGAGCGGGAGCGGGGGCGGGGCTACCATGCATTTCTCGACCGCATGGAGTTGTCCGCGGCCGCGCCATGGGTCCGGAACAAGGAAGTCCTGGAGGCCGGCTGCGGCACAGGCCTGATCCTCGAGGGGCTGGCCCGCCTGGCAAAGCGGGCCGTGGGCGTGGACATCTCCGCGGGGATGCTCGAAAAGGCGCGGGAGCGTGGTCTCAACGTGGTGAAGGGATCCGTGACAGACCTGCCATTCGGGGACGAGAGCTTCGACGTTGTGCTGTCCTTCAAGGTCCTGGCCCACATCCCCGACCTGCGTCGTGCCCTCTCAGAGTGCGCCCGGGTGACCCGCCCGGGGGGTCACATGGTCCTCGAATTCTACAACCGCCGGTCGATTCGCCACCTGGTAAAGCGTCTCAAGCCCGCGCATCGGGTAGCAGATGCGACCTTTGATACCCAGGTTCACACAGCGTATCACACATGGGACGACATCCTGGCCCTCCTGCCCCCGGGCGTCACCCCCATCGACCGCGCCGGTATCCGCGTCCTGGCCCCCACCTACCACTTCTACAAGCTCCCCCTCCTCGGCCGCCTCACCGAGCGCATCGAAGAGGCCGCGTCAGCGTCGCCGCTCCGCCGCTTCGGCGGCTTCATGATCGGGATCTTCCGGGTGGAGTGACCGCGGACTTGGCCCCCATCACTCCAGCGCGTCCAGCACCGCCTGGATGTCTGCAGGTTCCTTCGCATCGTAGAGGAGGAGCGTCTTCACTGTGCCGTCCGGGGAGATGATGACGTCGCCCCGCTGGAGGTAGTAGCTTTCGTTGTTTTCGATTCCGAACATCGTCGCGACGTCGCCGCCTGTGTCCGTGAGGAGGAGGAGGCTGGAGAGTTCGAGCTCGTCGGCCCAATGCTCCAGGGTCAGCTCGTCCTCCATGGAGACACCGAAGGGGAACGCTCCGAGGTTTCGTATTTCGCCGTAGCGCGCCTCCAGGTTCTCGATCTGCTGCTGGCTCAGGCCCTGGGCAGCGGTGGGGAAGAAGCTCAGGACCATGGTTTTGTCGCCGGTGTAGTCAGCGAGGCTGATCGCCGCGCCGCTGTGGGCCGGGAGACTGAAGTCAGGGACGTGATCGCCGGGGACCAGGGGGAAGGTCGCCACTGCATCCACGGAGGAATCTGTGAGCGTATCCGTACCCGGGTGGCTTGTGTCCTGAACCGGTCCACGCGTGTCTACGGAACCCCAACTCCAGTCGTGGTCGACCTCCCCCGCATCGCCAACTCCTCCGCCGCCGCTGTCGCAGGCGCTGACAACTGCCAGGAGGATCCCCAGGATGACTCTCTGCATGCGCCCCTCCTTTCCAAGGCCCCAAGGCGTCATACCGATGTTAGGGGAAGGTTCGCGGTTTTTCAATGGATTGAAGTCTCGCAATCCATTGAAATGCAGCGGCGCAATGTGGTATATTCCACTGGAATGAACCAGACGCTCAAAGAAACCACGATCATAAAAATGTTTCGGCGCGCGCCGGAATCAGCGGGAGACCTGCTGCACCTCGTCTGTGTGTTCAGCGGAATGCATGTCGTAAGGGCCCATACCATGACGATTCGGGATGAGATCGTCATGGGTCGGACGAGCCTCCCAGGCATGGGAATCTCCACGGTCGACTCCACGATGAGCCGGCACCACTTCCGGGTTAGCCTCGGGACGAACGGGGTGGTGCTTAACGACCTCGGCTCTGCCAACGGGACCTTCGTGAACCGGCGGGAGGTAGCGGGAAACGCGCTGCTCGTACCGGGGGACGTGGTGCGTGCGGGAGAGACCCTCTTTCTTGTCCTCGAGCAGCCGCCGGTTCTGGACGCTGGTCGTCCTGATTCCGGCTTCAATACATGCAACTACGCGATGGAGCGCATCCTGGAGCAGCTCGATCGCGTGGCTGCTGCGGATATCAGCATTTTCCTCCTGGGTGAGACGGGGACGGGGAAGGATGTCCTCGCCCAGCACCTCCACAAGGCCAGCGGCCGTAGCGGTCAGTTCGTGCCGGTGAACTGTTCAGCGATCCCGGCCACCCTCCTGGAGGCTTCCCTTTTCGGCCACGTCAAGGGGGCCTTCACGGGGGCCGATCGGGCGTCCACAGGGATGTTCCGTACAGCGGACAGGGGGACCATTTTCCTGGATGAGATCGGGGAGATGGGCCTGGAATTACAGGCCAAGCTCCTCCGCAGCCTCGAGACACGGACGGTGATTCCCGTGGGCGCAGTCCGAGAGGTCAACGTCAACGTGCGCATCATCGCGGCCACCAGCCGCAAGCGGACGGAGTTGGAGTCGGGCCAGCTCCGGGAGGACCTCCTGGCCCGCCTGGAGGACTTGGTGGTTCAGCTCCTGCCGCTGCGGAAGCGGCGGGAGGACATCTTGATGCTCGCCGAGCAGGAGATTGGCCTGGAGCCGGGCCAGCCCTTCGGGACAGCGGACGTGGCTGAAGCCCTCCTTGTCTACCCCTGGCCACGCAACGTCCGGGAGCTGATCCGGTCAGTTCGATCAGCGGTCCTCCTCAACGACGGTACCCCGCTCCTTCGTTGGGAGGATCTGAAGGAAGGCATTCGGTACCTGGGAGGTCTGAAGACTCCCGTACCCGGGGGCTTGGGCGCGGAAAATAGCGTCATCGAATCATCGAGGCTCCACTACACCGAGTTCTCGGGGCCGTCCAGGGAGGTCATCGTCGCGCTCATGGAAGAGCACGAAGGGAATGTCTCCCAGATCGCTCGCAGTCTCGGCAAGGACCGGAAGCAGATCTATCGCTGGCTCGATCGTTTCGACCTGAAAAACTAATAAGGTCTGATCCCCATTCGAATTCTCCACAGCGCGGGCATGACTTTCGCCAGCATCCACCCCAGCGCGCGCATCCCAGGGCCGTCAAGGGGTAGTGAGCGACCCTTTCGGAGCGCGTGTATGGCGACCCCCTGAATGCCGGACACCGGCACCGGGGGATCGTCGGCCGGGCAGCCGTCCCCCCGGGTGACGATCTGCTGATTGCGCACACGCACCACCCGGTGCAGCGCTACGGTATCGCCCCAGGGGACCAGGACGATCTCGCCGACCCGCGGTAGCTGCGCCGGGCGCGTTCGGATCATCACCGGCGTCCCGTCTGGTAGCATCGGGGCCATACTCGCACCTCGGGCGCTGAACGCGAGTACCTCTTCCTGCCCGCTCAATCCTTCCCTCCGTCGGTTCCGGGATCCAGGCTTCTCCAGTGGGCTGCGCGACGGCAGATCGAGGGAGCGGGGCGGGCGGGATCCCCTGTCTCCTGTAAGGATCGGGCCGGGCACGCGTAGCACCAGGGTCGGTCCGCGCAGGTCATGCATCCTTTGGTGGTGCCCCAGGTGAGGCCCCGGAGGGTTCTCAGCGCTGGGTGATCCCGCCAGATGTCCTCCAGGCGCGTGTCCCGCACGTTGCCGATGACATCGGGCCACTCCAGGCAGGGACGCACGCCTCCGTCAGGGCCGACGTAGACAGCGATTCGTCCTGCGAGACAGACGGGGTCGTCCGCGTGGACATCGCGTCGAGGCGGGCGGTCGCCGAACACCGCGCCCCACTGCTCCCGCGCTGCAGCCGCGTCGAGCCAGAGGCCCTCCAGGGGGAATCCCTCGTAGCAGCCCAGGTCCTTGAGGTCGTTGATCGCGACCACCTGAACGCCGTGGGCCCGGAGTCCGTCCCTGACCACGCCGAAGTCGGTCTCAAAGCCCTGAAGCAGGGTCACCGCTGCCTCCACCCTTACCTCCCGTCGTTGGAGGTGGAGGATCGTGGCCAGGCTTCGCTCAAAGGACCCCGGGACCCGGGTAACGTCGTCGTGGACCTTGGCGCGATGGCTGTACATGCTTACATGGACCGTGCGCACCCCCATATCCGCCAGCGCGTCGCAGTCCGCGGGGGTGCAGCGGTTCCCGGAGGTCTTCACCAGGAGCATGAAGCCCCGCCGGCGGGCCGCTTTGACGATCTCTAGGAAGTCGG
>CAYOTU010000140.1:0-9106 GCA_964406905.1 uncultured Myxococcales bacterium
GACCTTGTAGTCAGCGTCGTCGGGCGCTGCCTTCTCGCCACCCCCGCCCATACCCTCAACAAAGATCCCTGCCTCAAACTGGCTGCGGTTGTCGTCCGGGTCGGCCCAGTCGATGATGTTGCCTATCACCTCGTCCAGGAGGCGCTCGTTCTCGTCAAACATCTCCGAGTGGAAGTAGCGCATGAAGACGCCGCGCAGCTCGACGTACATGGTCTGCTTGTCTTGCGGGGTCTTGACCTGGTTGAGGTTGATCTTTCCGTCCTCGAGCTCCACGTCGCAGGTGAAGCTCTCGCCCTCGCCGACGCCCATGCCGTCGACCCCGGTCATGTCCACGAGATCGATACCGTACAACGCGAGCTTCGAAGACGAGAAGCCATCGCAGAGGGGCTTGATCGCACGCCAGATCTCGATGCCGGACGTGTTGACCCCGCCGAGGAGGCCCGCGTACATGCCCACCATCTTGTCCACGACCTCCTTGGCCTGGAGCGTGAAGAGGGCCACCATGATCCCCGAGCGGGCGTTGTAGTAGGCCTTGACCTCGTTCTGGACGTTACGGGTCATGCGCAGGTTGACCCGGGTGTTGAAGGAGAACTCCGACACCGCAGCGGCCAGGATGACGATGGTCAGCAGGACAATCAGCAGCGCTACCCCCCGCTGCCCCTGCGGCGCCTCGGGGAGGTCGGGTCGGGCCATGCCCAGGGCCTTCGTGTCACGTCCCCTTACCATTGGAACGCCTCCAGCAACCGCAACTCGACCTGGGTCTCGAACGTGTAGTCCCCGCCCCATTCGTCGAGGAGGACCAGCTTGATTCGAATCCTGGGCGGGAGCCGGAACTCCTCGTCCAGATCCTCTCCGGTGGTGAGCTTGGTCAGGACCTTCTGGGTCTTGCGCACTTCCGTATCCTGGATGATGGGCTCCATGTCATCGAGTTCGGCCTTCCAGGTATCGGTCCAGTCCTCCTGCTCCGGGTCCCAGTACTCGATCTCCAGATCTTTGACCCCCTCCACGAGAATCTGCTCTTCCCCTTCCCGGTCGGGGCTGTCGTCGATGTAAACCTTCTCCTTTCGGATCAAGGTCTTGCCCTTCCCCTTGCCGCTCTTCAGGAAGTACGAGATCACGCCTTGATCCGACTCCGGCTGCGTGGGGAACACCCTGGTATGACAGAGGTAGGTAAAGACCAGCTCGTCATCGCTGCCCTTGAACAGGGTCTCCGTGACCCGCTCCATGACGCCCACGTGTTTTGACAGGAACGCACAGGACAGGTCCCGGGACATACGGGTCAGCGCCACCCGGCCCGCGTGGTAGACATCCTGGGTCTTCATCACGAGACGCTGGGAGCGCAGGGTGACCGAGACGCTGCCGTAGACCATGGCCGATACCATGGCCAGGATCCCTACAGCGACGAGGACCTCAATGAGGGTAAAGCCTCTGCCGGGGGCGTGTACCGTTCGGCTCCTCATCGGCCACCCCCCCCCGCGGCGGGCGGCGAGTGGGGGCCCCCGGGGAGCTGGTCCATGACGTCCATCGCGTCCTCAGCGTCCTTGAGCTCTTTGAGCTGCTCGCTGGGGAGAAGGCTCAGGAAGGTGGTGACCTCGAAGGTCCGGGAACCCACGGGGCCGTCGTCCCAGGAGAGGCGCACCACCAGCTTTCGGGTCTTGTTTCCGACCTCGTTGAGGATCTGGGGCACGATGGTCTGCATGCCCATGAAGCCCATAATCAGGCCCTCGAGACGAACGTTGCAGAGGTCCATAATCGCCTGGCCCTCAGGACCCATCATGGGCAGGAGGAACGCAAGGCCTGAGAGATCCATGCCACCCATCTGGGTCCCACCGGAGGTGAGGGTCTCCATGGTGGCGTTCATGTCACCACCGGACATCATCGAGCCAAGTCCGCCCTCACCCAGGAGCCCCCCGAAGCTGGCGTCCACGATCGAGGTAATTTCGTCCATCTCCAGGTCCATACGCTGAAGCTCGTACTCACAATCGTAGGTCTTCTGAAGGTAGGAGGGCAGATCACAGTCGTGGCTCACCGTGTTCTCGGGGAACCCGTCGACGCGGTACTCCTCCTCGATGTCCATTATGATCCCGGGCACGAGCAACGCGGCCACCTGGCCCCGATAGACCCGCATCGCGTTGTGAATGCTCGACTGCTGGGCCGTGGTGATCGCCAGGAGGCCCACAGCGAGCACCGCCATGGCCACAAGCACCTCGAGGAGGGAAAACCCTCCCTCTGCCCTGCGCTTCGTCATCTAACGCATCTCCAGATCCCGCTCTGAGAGCTCCTCACGGTGCAGGACGCCGCGCCCCTGGAGAGCGCGAACCTCCACCGTAAAAACGTCCTCCTCCCGTGCCAGCCAGATGAAGGCCCTCTCCGCCGTGCCATCGGGGAAGAAAAGGATCCGGGCCTGCCCCTCGGTCACCTGCTCCGAGTGATGCTGCGCCCTGACCGCCTCGAAGTTGATCCCCTTCGGCAATTTTATGGTACGAAGGATCATGTCCTCCTTCTTCGTCCCTTTTTCCAGGGCCTCGGACGACTCCTCGTCCGTGGAGCGCCCCGCCCGGCCCTTCTCCAGGTCGTCGAGTTCCCTAAGCCGGGCCTCGCAGGACTTCTCCTTCTCCATCTCCTCGATCCAGGCCTTCCCCTCGTCGATGTCAACGACGAGTTGGTAGGGCTTCCCGGTCATGACCGCGCGATCGTAGGTATAGCGAATCATGGCCATGAGCTTCCCCGACGTCTGCCCCAGGCGACTGGAGAAGACGCTGCTGGCGGACACGGCTACACCCCCGATCACGATGGAGACGATCATGAGCGCGATGAGCACCTCGATGAGGGTCATCCCGTGTTCGCTGTCGCGCATGCCGGGCCTGCTCCTTACTCGTCGTCGGCGAAGCAGATGTCGTCCCCGCCCCCGTCCCGCTTATCGGGTCCGCCGGAACAGAGGGCGAACCCGTCGGCCTTGGCGGTGTACTTCAGCTTCTTCTTCCAGGGATCCTTGACCTGGGACTTCTTCAGGATCGCCTTGCCCCGGCCCTTCTCCTTCTTGGTCAGGACATCGAGATTCGACGGGTACTCGTCGTGCTCGTAGAGGTACATCTCCAGGTGGTTGGCGATGTTGTCGATCTGGGCCTTGCACGCGTCTATCTTGGCCTGCCCGAAGTACCGGGTAACGCCAAAGCTCACAGCGCCGCCCACGATGCCGATGATCGCGATGACCACCATGATCTCGATCAGGGTCATGCCCTGCTGACCCTTCACCAAGCCCTGTGCAGCGCTCTTCTTCAGTCGATTTTCCATGCCTTGCCTCCTCTTAGTTTCTCAGGTCTGACTGAGGATCTCGTTCATCTGCAACATCGGCATGAGGACCGCGAAGACGATCAGGCCCACGACGACGCCCATGCTCACGATCATGAGCGGCTCCAGGAGCGACGTCATGACCGTAATTCGCGAATCGATCTGTGCCTCGTATGCGTTGGCGATGTTGTCGAGCATCGGCTCCAACTCACCGCTCTGCTCCCCCACGGAGATCATGTGGACCACCATGGGCGGAAACTGGCCACTCTGCTTCAAGGGTTCAGCGAGGCTGGCCCCCTCCTTGACCGCTGCCTTGGCATCCTCCACGACGTCCTCGAGGATCACATTCCCGAGGACGTTCTTGACGATGTCCAGCGCGGTTATGATCGGAACGCCGCTGGACAGGAGCGTCCCCAGGGTTCCTGCGAATCGAGACACCGCCACCATGCGGATCAGGCTCCCGAAGAGAGGAGCGCGCAAGACGAATCGGTGCCAGCGGGGCCGCCCGGTCTCGGAGTTCCGAAACCTGTTGAAGAGCCAGCCGACGACGCCCATCCCGCCGAAGATGCCCCACCAGTAGTGCTGGAAGAACTCGGAGATGGCGATCATGACCAGGGTGACCGTTGGGAGCTGCCCACCCATATCATCAAAAATCGCTGTGAGCCGCGGGATTACGAAGATCATCAGCAGTGACACGACGCCGAACCCCATGATCATCATGATCAGGGGGTAGATCATGGTCCCCGTGAGCTTGCTGCGCAGCCTCACCTGGCTCTCCATGAAGTCAGCCAGGCGGTCGAAGACCAGGTCCAGGGTCCCCGAGGTCTCTCCGGCACGTACCATGTTCACGTAGAGGCTGGAGAAGACCTTTGGGTGCTCCCCCAGTGCCCCCGCAAGGCTATTGCCCTCGGTGATTGAACGCCGGACCTCGTTGAGGATCCGCTGGAAACGCGGATTCTCAACCTGACGGGACACCGCTGAGAACGCATCCACCACTGGAATCGAGGCCCGCAGGAGGGTGGCGAGCTGACGAGTGACCTCGGATACGTCCCTGGACTTGACGCCCCCAAATAAGGAGAACCTACCCCGGTGCCCCTCAGCGGCCTCCTTGCCCTTGTCCTGGGCCTCACCAAACTCCGAAAGGAAGGTCCCTTTCCCGCGCAGGAATTCCTTGAGCGCTTTGGGGTTGTCCGCGTCCTGGAGGCCGGCCACCGACCGTCCCTTCCGGTTGACGCCTTTGTACTTATAGACAGGCATCCTACACCGCCACCTGATCGTCCTGGGTGACCCGAAGTACCTCCTCCATGGTGGTAATCCCTGCGAGCACCTTGCGTACCCCGTCCTGGCGGAGGGTGTGCATCCCCTCCTCCAGGGCCCGCTTCTTGATCTGCGACGCGTCCGCGCGGGCCATGACCAGCTCTCGGATCCCGTCGGTGACCGGCAGGACCTCGAAGATCCCCTTCCGGCCCGAATAGCCCGTTCCAGCACAGGCCTCGCAGCCTTCGGCCCTGTATATAGTCCGGGGGGTCGGGTCCGTGATGCCAAGCTGGCGTAGCTCGATGGGTCCGGCCTGGAACGGCACCCGGCACTCCTTGCAAACCTTGCGCATGAGGCGCTGGGCCTGGACAGCGAGGACCGACGAGGAGATCAGGAAAGGCTCAACCCCCATATCCGTGAGCCGGGTAAAAGTCGAGGCTGCGTCGTTGGTGTGGACCGTAGAGAACACCATATGCCCAGTGAGGGAGGCCTGGATAGCGATCTCCACCGTCTCGAAGTCACGGATCTCGCCGACGAGGATCACGTCGGGATCCTGGCGCAGAAACGCTCGGAGCGCGGAAGCGAAGGTCACGTCGATCTTCGACGCGACCTGCATCTGGTTGATCCCCCGAAGCTGGTACTCGACGGGATCCTCGATGGTCAGGATCTTCCGGTCCGGTGTGTTGAGCTGGGAGAGGGCCGCGTAGAGGGTCGTCGTCTTGCCGGAGCCCGTGGGGCCGGTGACCAGGATAATCCCGTGGGGCCGCGCTATCAGGTATTCGAGGCGGCGCAAGTCCTCCCCCTCCATGCCCAGATCCACCAGATCAAGGATCGTGGTGGAGGTATCCAGGAGGCGCATCACCAGGCTCTCGCCGTGCGCAATGGGGATCGTGGAGAGGCGGACATCCACGTTGCGGCCCGCTATACGAATCCGGATACGGCCGTCCTGGGGGCGCCGCTTCTCTGCGATATCGAGGTTCCCCATGATCTTGATCCGGGAGGTAACACTGGCCTGTAGACGCTTGGGCACCTTGAGGACCTCGTGCATGACGCCGTCCCGGCGGAACCGCACCTGTATTTGCTGCTCGAACGGCTCGATGTGGATATCCGAGGCTTTCTCCTTGATTGCCTGGGCGAAGATCGAATTGACCAACCGAATGATCGGCGCCTCATCGTCCTCCTCCAGGAGGTCCTTCGTGGTGTCCTCCAGGTCCATAGCGATGGAGTTCAGGTCCTCGGAGTCCTTGATGTCCCCCATGACCTGCTCAGCGCCGCTGCGGCGGTCGAAGAGGACGTTCACCAGTTCGAGGACCACCTTGGACGTGGTCACCAGCGGCTCGACCTCCGCGGCGAAGAGCGCACCGAGATCGTCCATGAGGGTCAGGTTAGTCGGGTCAGCGCACGCGACGACGATACGGCCCCGGATCCGCCGGATCGGCGCGAAGAGATGCTGCTTCGCATAGCTTATCGGGAAGGCCTCGATGAGGCCGGGATCCAGAGTTGAGGGATCGGCCTTTTCCAGGAACTCGTGACCAAACTGAGCAGCGAGGGCCTGGGCCACCTCCCCCTCCTGCACCATCCCCTTCTCAACGAGGATCTCGCCCAAGCGCCCGCCCTTCTCCTGCTGGAAGGCCAGGACTTCTCGGAGCTCACCGTCGGAGACGTGCCCCAAGTCCTTCAAAATCTGGCCGATGGGACGCCCCAGGTGGGGGTTGGCCATCGCTGTCTCGGTGCTCATCCCTGTGCCCCTACTTGTTATCTTTCTGCTTCTGCCCGTCGTCCCCGCGCTTGGCCTCGGGGTCATAGTCCAGATCATGGGTCTCCGGCGGACCGATCACGTCGATCGCTGTGCCCTCGAACCTGGCCCGCTCCAGGTCTTCGCGTTTCTTACGCTCCCCATCCACGACCTGACGCATGGTCTCGAGACCGCCGCTCTTCTTGTTGTAGTCGACCATGCCCTTGTATTCCTTCTGCTTGGTGGCGAGGTACTCCGCGAAGCGGCGCATCTCCTCCATGCGCTCCTGGTGGATCCGCCCGAGGTCCGACGGATCATCGATGATATGGGGCACGATGATCATGAGGAGGTTCTTCTTCTCCACGGTGCGTATGGTCTGACGGAAGAGGATCCCGATCAGCGGGATGTCACCCAGGAGTGGGATCTTATCCAGGCCATCGGACTCCGTATCCCTGATCAGGCCGCCGATGACCACTGGCTGTCCGCCCCGCACCACGACCACGTTCTTGACCTTCCGCTTCGAGGTCGTGGGACCGAGCTCCCGGTCGATGCTCTCCACGTCCTCGATGGACTGGTCGATCTCGAGCTTGACGAAGTTGGACTCGTTTACGTGGGGGGTGAGCTTCAGGGTCAGGTCCACGTCTATGCGCTGGACCATGCCCATGCCTCCCATCATGCTCGACATGCCGCCATAGCCCCCCATACCTCCCATCATGCTCGACATGCCGCTGGTCCTGCCACCGAGCCCCGCCAGACCGGCCATGCTCGCCAGACCTCCCAGACCGCCCATGGACGAGGAGGCCCGATAAGGGATCTGCTTCCCGACCTGGATCTCCGCCTCTTCGTTGTCCAGGGTGAGGATGTGGGGCGTGGAGAGGATGTTCACGTCGGAGTTGGACTGGATCGCCTGGAGGAGGAAGCCGAACGTCGGGATCGAGAGGTCCCCCACTCCGGTTTCGCCGGTGCTCCCGGTGGAGACGTCGACCAGGGGCCCCTGGAGGCCCATGGCCGCGCCGCCGCTCGTGAGCTGCTGCACGTCGAAGCCCGAGATGCCGAGCCCCCCGAGACCGAAGAGCATGGGCACCTCCTCGCCCTGGACATTAAAGGTGGTTCCAGCGCTGCCGGACATGCCGAACTTGCGATCCTTGTTGGAGCTGATCTCCATAATAATCGCTTCGACGTAGACCTGCTTGCGCCGGATGTCGAGCTTCTCGATCACCTTCTTGAGGCTCCGGAAGTCCTTGAGGGAGGCCTCAACCACGAGCGCGTTGGTGCCCTTGTCCGCTGTGATCTTGACCTCGCCCTCGAACAACGCAGCTCCACCGCCGCCCTTGGAGCTCTTGGCTGATGAGCCCTTCTTCTTTGAAGTAGTGCGCCCTCCGCTTTTGCTGGCCGAGCCGGATGTGAGGCTCGAGAGGGTAGACGAGATCTCCTCCGCGTCCGCGTTCTCCAGGTAGATTATGTGGATCTGGCCCTCGCCGGGGATCGGCACGTCCACCTTCCGCAGGAGCTTGTCCAGGCGCATGTAGGTGGTGCGGTTGCAGACGACGATGATCTGGTTGGTACGCTCGTCCGCTATGACCTTGCTCACGGCGATGGGTTCGGCCTCGCCGCCGATGATCTTGGCGACAGCGGCCGCGGGTGCTGTAGATTTCCGACCGCGCGTCGGGCGCTTCTTGGCAGTCCTGGACGGGGGCTTCTTGGCTCCCTCTCCGGCCTGAGGGAAGATCCCGGTGATGATGTTCACCACCTCGCCGGCCTCCGCGTACTCCACCTGCCTGACCCATATCTTCTCCTTGTCCGTAGGGATGTCGAGCTCCTTCAGGAGCTTCATCAACCGCCGGATCATCGTGCCCGTGTCCGTCACGATCAGGAGGTCCTCACCGTACGCTACGATCTCGCCGGTCTTGCCCTTGAACTGGTCCAGCACCTGGGTAATCTCCGAGGCGGGGACGTGCTGTAGCTCTATGAGCTTGGTGACGATCTCGTCCTGGTCCGGCACCCCGGAGGTCTTCTTGAGGAGCCGGATCGGCTCCTGCTTGGCCTGGGTGTCGGGAACGATCTTCAGAAACGCTCCAGCGGGGACGGTGGTCAGGCTGTGGGCACGGAGGCTGCTGAGGAAGGCCCTATATGCCTGGGCCACGGTGACTGGCTGCGGAGACATGAGGGTGACGTTCTTCCCAGCGAAGCCCTGAGTCAGCAGAAAATTCTTCCCGGTCCAGCAGGACATGAGCCGGATCAGGTCGTCGATGGGGACCTCCTTGAAGTCCAGGCTCACCAACGAATCCAGGGGCAGCCGCTTGCACGGGACCGAGTTGACTCCCGTGGGGTTCTGCTCGATAGCGTCCCCCGTCGGGGTACGGTCGATGCCGTCGGGCGTCATCGGGGCCGCGCCGGGCAGGGCCGCTGGGCCGGACGGAGTTGGCGCCTTCCCCAGGGTCGACGGGGTGATCCGCGTGACCTTACCCTTCTTCGGGTCCTTCTCCTGGTTCGCACCGGCCTTCTGCTGGACAACGGATTTGTCCGGTGCGAAGGTGCGCGTGGCCTTCCCGTTGCGATCGATGACGCCGATCGCACCCCCCGGCTCGCCGGTCTTCGTCGGCGTGGCCGGCTTCTCCTGGGCAAAGCCCGTCTGGAGCAACAGGACCCCGGCGAGCGCCAGGCACCCGATCATCCATCCGCTAAGGGTCCACCGCATAATAAACAGATCGCACCGAGGGCGCCGAAGCGCCGCTCTCGGAAGGCGCGCAGCCGCAGGCATACTGTCTGTACGTTGAGGTTGCGCAACGCCGCGAGAGCGGATGCAGCGGCGACCGAATGCAC
>CAYOTU010000141.1:0-9069 GCA_964406905.1 uncultured Myxococcales bacterium
GGGGACTGGCAACAGCCGGAGGACGACTGCTGGGACCCGCCGGTGAACTACTGCGCAGAGGGAGCGGGCGAAACAGAGACCAAGGCCGTTCTCCGAGACCAGACCAAGACGAGCGTGTTCAGCACTTGAACGGCTACGACAACCAGTAGGATTTCTATCTGGCGAGGATCATGGCCGATGGTCATTTGGGCAAGTAAAATGGCTGGCGCGCTAGTTTTTGCGGATCACGCGTATCGAGGGCGCTGGCGAGGAGCGAAACGGTCACTCCTTGAGAGGACGGGAGAGAACGCATGAACTGGTGTGCCTCCTCAAAACAGGGTCGGCGCTGCCAGAAGGTCAGGAAAGTCTTATCCAGTGTTGGCGGGCCGATCTGATTTTGAGGAGGCACAACCTCTTCAGGGTGAATCCGGTGGAGCCGGCGCAGCCGCTATGAGCAGTTGCCAGAGGGTGTCATCGAAGCCGCTGGGCGCCTCCTCCGAGGTCTCCCCGGCCGCGGTGCCGTGCCGGACCAGCACCAGGTGCATGCTGGGGACGACGTAGATCTTCTTGTCCCCGAGTCCTTGCGCGGACACGAGGTCATTAGGGGCCGACGGGATGATGGATCCGGCGCCGGTGGTGTCGTCAGGAAGGACCCACGATTCCTTGCCGTTGAGCCACCAGAGGTAGCCGTACGCAGCGTTGAGATCCTGGGAGCTGTCCAGCATCGCTGCGAAGTAGTCCGGATCGTCGAGGAGCGTTTGCCCGTCCCACTGTCCCCCCGCCAGGATCATGAGCCCGAAGCGGGCCATGTCTCGGGCGGAGCAGTAGAGCTTGTCCTGCTGCCAGGACGTATCCCGCATGCCCGTCGGCGCGTAGAGCACGGTCGCCGTGTATTCGTCGATGCCCACGCCGGTCACGGCCTCCAGGACCGCGATGAGCTTCTTGAAGGCCAGCGTGTTGTACTTCCAGACCGTCCCGGCCTGGGCGTCGAAGGTGAGGAGGATGTTGTTCTTCAGGCCGCTGGTCATGGTGAGCAGGTGGCGGACAGTGATCATCGACTTGAAGATCGGCAGCGCGTACGACCAATTCTCCGGGAGGTAGGTCGTCACGTACTCGTCGATGTCGAGGAGGCCCTGCGCCTGCGCCCTGCCGACGAGGAACGCGGTCACGCTCTTCGATACGGAGAAGACCTTCGCTGTCGTGTGCGGATCCCACTCCGGGCAGTACTGCTCCGCGAGAATTCGTCCCTTGTAGAGGAGGACGACCGCAGTGGTGTTGTTCTGGCCCAGGTACAGGAGCAGGTCCTGGAGCTTCGCTGGGTCCCACCCGAGGGCCTCCGGCGGGATCGCCTCCCAGGTGTCGTCTTGCGGGTCGATGGGCGGGAAGTACCAGTCCTCCGGGTCCACGTCGTCACAGGGCGTCGTGTTGAACAAGTTGACGCAGCCGCTATCCGGATCGCAGGAGTCGTCGGTGCAGACGTCGCCGTCGTCGCAGACGACCGATGAACCGGGCATGCACACTCCCCCTGCGCACGTATCGTTCTCGGTGCACATGTTCAGGTCGTCGCACGGGTCCGTGTTGAAGACTTGGACGCAGCCCTGGTCGGGGTCACAGGAGTCGTCTGTGCACACGTCCCCGTCGTTGCAGTCTTTTTCATCAGGCCCGACACATACGCCCTCCTCACATGCGTCACCTACCGTGCACTCGTTTCCGTCATCGCACGCACCGCAAAGGCCTCCGCAGCCGTCGTCCCCGCACTCCTTGCCGTCGCAATCGGGTGCACAGACATCTACAGGGGTGTCGATCGGAGTGTCGGAGAAGAAGTCCGGCGACGTATCCGGCGGCATATCGGTCGGTATATCCGTTGCCGCAACCTCCTGGGCCAGATCAGGCACCTCGACCGGGACGTCCTCGGAGACCATATCCGTCCCAGGTTCTGTGCCAGTCCCGCCGCCGCCATTACAACTGGGACCAGCGAGCACGAGAATGACAAGAAGGGAGGACGCACGAATTGCGGGGGACTTGGTGAACACCATGGCGACTTCTCTCTACCGCTGTCTGAAGAGCGGAATCAGTGTAGCATAAGGCCCAGTGGTGTGCCACATTGCGATCGATCCCTCACGAGGCGCTGATGACGATGGGTCCGATGCAACTGTGGGCCCGGTATTCCCCGATCACGATCGACGACTTCTACCAACTCGACTCACTGGACGGCAACTACCAGAAGTTCTGGGTGGGCTCATCCAGCATTGCGGGGCGATCGATTATTTAGGAGGCACAGGGAGGAATCGCTACTGCCCCAGGATGATGCCGTACTCGCCGATGACCACCAGGTCGCCGTCCGCATCCTCGGCCACGCCGGTGAACGGCATGTCCGGATATGGATGGGAGATGTTCCAGGTCGCGCCGTCCCAAATGTGGATGCCGCCCTGCGCGGTGACCGCGACCACGTCGCCGTTCTGGAAGCCGATGCCCACCAGGTCCTCGTCCTCGGGCAGGCCGAGGCTCATGTCCTCCCACTGTCCGCCGCTGCGAAGCAGGGCTGTGCCCCCCGCGCCGCAGGCCCAGAGGTCGCCGCCAGGGCCCTGGGTCAGGTGGCTCAGGTCCGCGGTGGTGGGCACGTCCTGGACATACCACTCCGTGCCATCAAAGTGCAGCACCGTGCCAACCGTGCCAACGGCCCAGAGGTCCACCAGGCTGGCCCCGAAGAGATCCCGGATCTCCGCGTCGGTGCCCGTGTCCATCTCCAGGTAGTCGACGCCGTCGTAGTGGAAGAGCGCGCCGCCCGCCCCGGCCACAAAGGTGTGGCTGCCGTCGCTCCACACCGCCAGGAGATCAGTCAAGGAGGGGGGCAGGAGCACGGTCCACTCCTCACCGGTCCAGGCCATCAGGGTGCCCGCGGTGCCCGCAAGGAGGGTCTCCCCGGTCTGGGGTACGAACCAGAAGTCCAGGATGTCCGCGCCCGTGGCGCTGTGGGCCTGGGTCCACCAGTCGCCGAGGGGCTCGACGAAGCGCCCGGCCTCTGCACCGATCAAGGGCGCGCCGCCCAAGCTGGTGTAGGTCGTGAGGTTCGAGTCCAGGCTGATCGGGCTCCACTCAGCGTCCTGGTAGCGGGCCCAGCTTCCCTGCGCGCTCACGAGCCACAGAGCTGCGTCCTCACCTTCGGGGTGGCCGGTGATCGCAGTCCAGTCCGTGATGCCCCAGTTGTTCAGGGTGGTAACCGGGGTCCAGGACTCCCCGTCAAAATGCTGCAAGGTGCCGCCGTCACCGGCCAGCCAGACCGAGTCCGCGCCCAGGCCCCAGATCGCGTTGAGGTCGTGACCGCTGATCACCTGGGAGTACCAGGTGGTCCCGTCCCAGTGCAGCAGCGCGCCGGTCTTGCCCACGACCCATACGTCCTCGGGGCCGGAGCCCCATATTGCGCTGAGGGCCTCGGAGGTGGGGAGCTGCTGGAGGGTCCAGGTGGCGCCGTCGAAGAAGGCTGCCTTGCCGCCCTGCCCCACGGCCCAGACGTGGAAGGGATCCGAACCCCAGATGTCATAGAGCCGCCCGGACCAGGGCACATCATCTCCGAGCTCGACCTGCGCCCAGGAGTCGCCGTCGTAGTGGAGCACCGTGGCGTTGTCTCCCACCGCGTAGACGTCCTCGGATTCGAAACCGAAGAGACCCTCGAGATCCGTGTAGAGGCCGGTGAGCATGGGCTGGAAGATCGAGCCATTGTAGTAGAGGATCTTGCCGCCCTCACCCACGAGATAGCCGTGGGTCTTGCCACCCTGGGCCCAGGTCCAGAGGTCCTTGAGCTCTGACGCGGTGCCGGTGTCGCCCATGGTCCAGTGCGACCCGTTCCAACCCAGGGTGGTCCCGTCGGGGCCGATGCCCAAGGGGGCTCCCGTGGGGCTCTCAAGGAGGAGGTGCAGGCCCGCACGCTCACAGACATTGCCCTCGGTGAGGCTGCACGGGGGGACCTTCCATCCCCACTCCCTGCAAATGCCAGCCGAGCAGCCCAGGGGCGCGCAGTCGTCCATGAGCATGGAGGGGTTCCCGCAGGAGTCTGATGACCAGAGATCGTCCCCGATGCAGACGAACTCTCCGTCGGGGACGCAGCCACAGACGCCGTCCACGCAGGACTGGTCTCCGGGGCAGGGGGTCAGGGTCTTGGTGAAGCAGCCGGTCTCATCGTCGATGACACAGATCCATGAGATGGCGCCACCGCCGCCACAGCCGATCTCGTCCTCGTCGCAGAGGTCAACGCAGCCACCGACCCCGGCCTGAAGGGCCTCGATCTGGGCCTGGAGCGCGACGACCTGACCCTGGAGCTCCGCGTTGTCGTTCTGGAGCTCCTGGAGGAGGCCGGCCAGCTCTTCGGAGATAGCGTCGAGGTCGGCCTGCACTGCGACGTCGTCTGCGCCGAGGCCGCCCACCTGGTCCGCGGAGTCCGCATGGGCCGCCTGGTCACAGACCACCGCGGTGGCCGCGCCCTTCGCACCCATGGCCCATGGGACCGCGCCCAGGGAGGTCCGGGGGAACAGCTCGTCGCCGTCGTCCACTCGGATGGCCAGGAAGAGGGACTGCTCCACCGCGAAGAGCCCCCCGAAGGCCTGGAGGGAGCCCAGGGGCAGCACGAAGAAGCCGTTGGTCACCGCGACCTGGCCGTGGCTCTCCTCCCAGAGGGCGACCCCGCCCGCGCCGGTGTCGTACAGGCGGGCCTGGAACGCGTGCACGCCGTTCAAGGGGTCCCCCTGGACGTCGGTGACGTAGCCCTGGAAGTAGAACACCTCCGGATTCGCGTCCGCGACGCCGCTCCAGAGACCGATGGAGAGTAAAAGAACCGAAGAAATCAGATACCGCGTCAAAACGTCCTCCTCAGAAATCGTTCGCTGCAGGGCCCGTACGGAACACCGGAATAAGCCAATGGTCACCGTCCCCGGAGGGGACCCCGTCCCCGGTGCTGATACCGCCGATAAGGTGGTGTGCGTTGCTCTTGGAGTAGGACGCGCCAGCGGTGAGCCAGATCCGGAACAGGGGCTGGGGCGGCGCGGGCACCGAGTCCGCCGTGAGATCAGGATCCATGGTCTCCTTCCCCTCGATGTCCAGACCGGTGAAGTCCCATCCGGTGGTGTCCACACCCTCGATGTCCACCCCGGGGATGTAGCCGTCGCCCTCCCCGTCGGTTCCATCCTCTTCCGAAGGACTGAAGGTCTGGGTGCAGCCGAAGCAGAGCGCCACGCTCATGGCCAAAAGAAGAAAGGCCTTTTTGTTCATACTTTTCAGGCTCCCTGAAGGAGGCGGTTCCCGAAGCGAGGCTCGAGGCCGGCCTTCCGAATCTTTTCAACGGTACGATCTCTCGCGTAGTCGAAGCGGTGATGCCCGAACTCGCCCGACTCGGAGTCGTAGAGCCCGACACATCCCAGGGGGTTGTGATCCCGTGGCTGGCCGACGCTGCCCACGTTGATGATCAGCTTGCTGTCATCCTCCGCGAACAGGGGCTTGCCGGTCACGTCCTTGGCCTTGTCCCGGGTCAGGCGGAAGGCCTTGGTCAGGTGGGAGTGGCCGATCAGGGTCACCCGCATCAGGCGATTATAGATCCGGGTGTGGGTGATTGCGTCCTCTTTGCGGACCACGTAGAAGTAGCCGCTGGGCACGATGGGGGCCGAGTGGAAGAGCCCCAGGCCCTCGGCCTGGCGAACGCTGGTGTATGGAAGGGAGTACAACCAGCGGAGGTTCTCCTCATCCAGCTGCCGCCGGGTCCACGAGATGGCGTCCCGGGCCGCGTCGTAGTAGTACTCGGTGCTCATCGCGCCGATCACCGCGGCGTCGTGGTTCCCCAGCAGGGTCACCGCGGCGGCCTCGCGGACCATACGACAGCACTCGTTGGGATCTGCTCCGTAGCCGACCACGTCCCCGAGGCAGACGATCTCGTCGACCTTCTGCTCACGAAGCCAGTCGATGGCGACCTCGGCGGGTAAGACGCATCATCCATGTTTCTTGCCTCCAGGCCAAGTATAGGAAACCGGGTCAGGAGGTGTCAAGCTGCGACGAATGGGGGATTCGGGAGAGGACGCCGATCGCCTGACCTGAACTCCCCCCGTTCGGGCCTTGATCATCGTTCCGCCCAAAACGAGGGATCCGCGCTGTAGAGGTTTTCGAGCCCCTGAAACGCAGCATATTTTCCCTGGGCCGATCAAGTTGGGGTGCCCCGCTCCCTCACGGTCACGGCTCGTATAGAACTGGAGCCGGATGCAATCATGTCCTCACTCATTCAACAAGTTACCTCAAAAGCCAAGCCCCTCGCCAGCACCCACGACCCCGCCCTGCCCCTGGCCCCAGCCATGCCCAAACTTCTATAGCCTCAAATCCACATGAACTCAGCCCAAAAACCAACGCCCAACGATCACACCCTCAGTCCAGCGCCCGCTTTACAACTCCAGCGGTCCACCCTAAAATCATGAAGACATGGGAATACATCTGTCAAAGGAATAGGTCATATGTATCGGTTCTGTCCATTGATATTATTGTTCTTCACTGCCCTCGCTGGATGTAGCGCAGACGACAACGACCACCTCTCCGCCTCCGACACGACCAGCGATATCGCCATGGACGGCGGGCGTACCGACAGCGACGGGGACTCGGCCCAGCCGAGCTGTCCCGCTTCGGCTGAACTCCTCGGAGACCACTGCCTGTTCCCCTGCCCGAATGGCTGGGAGCGTAACGCGGAGCTACGCTGTCTCCCTGGATGTCCCGTCGGGGCTCAACGGATCGACGGCCGCTGCGCGCCGCCTTGCCCCGCCGGGTATGAGGCGGTGGATACGCTTTGCCGGACTCTCACGCCCCTGGGACCGGCAGCTTGCGAGGTCCAGGGATACGACCCCACCGGCAGCGAGGCTTCGGACCTGGTCCTCTATGTCCACGCCCAGGATGGTGGAGCGGCCGGTCCAGGGACTTCTGAGGAGCCATTCGCTACCCTTGCGCAGGCGTGGGAGGCCATCCCGGATGACGCACAGGAGGTCAGCATCGTCGTGGGCCCGGGGACCTACGAGACGGTTCCGGTCCTGGATATCACCTTCCCCACCCTTCGAATCCTGGGCGCGTGTGCCCAAGAGACCATCCTGGAAGGAAATGGGATCAACGTCGGGGACATGATCAACCCGGCGCAGGTGGTGACCTTCGAGATGGCCCGGGTGACTCTTCGGGGCGAGGACCTGGAGATAACTACAGCGCAGGACGCCTACATTCATGACTGCATCTTCGAACGTGACGGAGAGGACGGGCCCAAGATCCTCTGGGCACCACTCGAAGGGGGCGGAGATCTGCGCGTGGAGGGCAACCGGTTCGTGAACATACTGCTCCCCCTCTGGCTCCTCTATGGAGCTGAGAGCCTCGTCGCTTCCCGAAATATCTTTGAGGGATGCTCCGGGAGCCTGGTCTCCGCGGAAGACACGCCGTCGTTCGAGGTCACGCAGAACCAGTTCCTCGGGACCAACGAAGAGGCAGTGCAGTTCGACGGCGGGGACTTGACCGTCGATGTCCGGATCGTGGGTAATTGGTTCGACGAGGCCGTGGAGACGGGGATCGACATCGTCTCCGGCAAGGGCTCCGTCGTGGTCCAGGACAATTCGTTCCACCGGGTGCTCGAGGAGGCCATCCGGCTCTCGGAGGTCCGGGGGGGCGTGGTCTCACGTAACCGCGTCCTGGGTCGTCCCGACGAAGGGGACGCCAATGTGGGGCTCTCAGTGGTGGATTCCTCCGACGTAATCGTCGATGGCTTCTGGAGTTGGGACTCCGGCGGCGTGGGCTTGGGGGTCCTCGGCTCCGATGGAGTTTCGCTCGGCGATGTCCGCGTCTTCAATGGGGCCTCCGTCGGAGTGTCGGTGCTGGACTGCGATGCCGGGGAAGGGGTGACCCTGAACCAGGCGACCCTGGCGCTGACGCACGTCGGCCTGGAGAGCCGGAACAGCCGCATGGCGGCCATAGGTGTGGAGGTCGGTGGCAGCCACTGGCAGGGGATGAAGTTCCGCTCCTGTCTCCAGGTCTCAGTGAGCGACTCCACCGTGGCGGGGAGCGGCAGCACCGGCCTGGAGATGACCCTGATGGGCGGAGATGATACGACGATCCACGAGATACACGACAACCTGCTCGTCGAGAACCGCGGCGTCGGCCTCCTGGTCCGCGGGGGCGGCGCCGGCCTCTTCTCGGTCCGGGGGAACCATACGATCGGGACCCGCCCAGGATTCGTGACCAATGCGCAGAATCAATCCGGCACCGTGGGGGATGGAATAGCGCTCCTCTCCGGTACCGATGGCACCGGGACCCGGGCGCAGTTGCTGGACAACAGCCTGGACGGGAACATTCGCCTCGGGATCATCGCGCATGGTGACAACACCCAGGTGGAGATCGGGGGGAGCACCTTCGGGGACGGGAACGGATACGGTGGATACATCGGGGATCCCAGCGTCAGCAAACCGAACCTGATCCTCCAGGAGGGCGCAAAAGTGGATGGTACGGATGCAGGTCTGGCATCTCCATTGGACCAGTCGGTGATCGTGGCCAACGAGGTCTCCCTCCTCGGCGGCGGTGATCCTCGCTAGGATAGGGGCCATGTCCGTCCGATCATTGCTTCTTCTTTCTACGTTTATGGTGGAGGTCATCCTCCTCGGATGCACATCACCTCCGGACTCATCCCGTGTGGAAACCGATGCCGTGGCGACGGTTGACGTTGCGGACGACACCGTCTCCGTCGGCGACGTCGACCGCGTGCACGAGACCGGAGACGGGGACGGCCATACGTCGAATCCCTGCCCGCCTAATCCGGGAGAGAACGGCTGCCTGCTCCCCTGCGAAGACGGGTGGCACGATGGCGCGGACGGGCGATGCCACATGGACTGCCCCGAGGGACTCATCGAGGATGCGGAAGGCGCATGCTCCGTTCCGGACTGCCCCGGTGATTGGGGCCTGGAGGAGTGGCGAGGTGAGACCTGGGTGGGGGACCTCATGGAAGGCTGGCAATGCCTGCCGTCATGCCCTGAGGGAATGGTCCCGGATGGAGACGAGCCGGGGGCATGCAGGATTCCCTGCCAGGAGGGGTGGGCAGAG
>CAYOTU010000142.1:0-9056 GCA_964406905.1 uncultured Myxococcales bacterium
CTTTACCTTGGCTCGGGGGATGGCCTCCTTGATCGATACGACGATAATGTCGCCGAGGGAGGCGTACCGGCGCCGGGATCCACCCAGCACCTTGATGCATTGGAGCTTCTTCGCACCAGAGTTGTCCGCCGCAGAGAGCGTGGTCTGCATCTGAATCATCGGGGACCTCCTACAGTGCCTTCTGGACGACCCGGCGCAGCCGCCACCGCTTGTCGCGGGAGAGGGGCCGGGACTCCACGATCTCGACGAAGTCGCCGGTGCCACCTTCGTTGGTCTCGTCGTGGGCCTTGTATCGCTGGCTGCGGGTGATGTACTTCTTGTACACCGAGTGCAGGTAGCGGCGGGTCACCTCGACGACGATGGTCTTGTCCATCTTGTCGGAGACGACCTTGCCCTGCATGATCTTGCGGTTGGCTCGGCTGTCACTCATCGGTCGACTCCTTCGTACCAGCGGCTCCGGCCGCCTCGGCGGCCCGCTCACGCGCTCCGGCCTCGGTGCGGAAGCGCGCGATGTCCTTCCTGGTTATCCGAATCTGAGAGGTGTTGGAAATCTGTCCCGTATGCGTTTGAAAGCGCAGTTTGAACAGATCCTCCTCCGTGTTGCGGATCTTTACTGAGAGTTCATCGTCCGAAAGTTGTCTGATCTCTCCAGACTTCATGCGATCACCTGCCCTCTCTTCACGACCTTGGTCCCGACGGGCAGCTTGTGGGCCGCATTCCGGAACGCCTCACGCACGACGTCTTCGGGTGCGCCCGCCACCTCGTAGAGGATCCGGCCGGGCTTGACCACGGAGACGAAATACTCAGGATTGCCCTTGCCCTTGCCCATGCGGACCTCGGCGGGCTTCTGGGTGATGGGCTTGTCAGGGAAGACCCGGATCCACAGCCATCCGTAGCGCCGAATGCCTCGCATGATCGCAACACGCGCTGCCTCAATCTGTCGGGACGTGATCCAGGCGCACTCGGTGGTCATAAGACCCCACTCCCCAAAAGATACATCGCTGCCCCGGTGCGCAAGGCCGCGGCGTTTGCCCTTCATAACCTTGCGATGTCGTATCCTCGTCGGTGCAAGCATCGTTTGCCTCCTGCCGGGTCTCTAGATGACCTCGCCCTTGTAGATCCAGCATTTCACGCCGATAATTCCGTACGTGGTGCGGGCCAGGGCGTGGCCGTAGTCGATGTCGGCGCGCAGGGTGTGGAGGGGGACCTGGCCCTCACGGTACCACTCCCGACGGGCCATCTCGGAACCGCCGAGGCGACCGGCGCAACGGACCTTGACGCCCTTGGCTCCCATGCGCAGTGCGGTGCCGACGGCCTTCTTCATCACACGCCGGAACGAGGCTCGGCGTACGAGCTGCGCTGCGACGTTCTCTGCGACGAGTTGGGCGTCGATCTCCGCCTTGCGTACCTCGTGTATGTTAAGAAAGACCTCGGACTCGGTCATCTTCTGGAGCATGGCCTTGACCTCGTCGGCCCGCTGCCCCTTCTTCCCGATGACGATGCCCGGACGTGCTGTGTGCACGTTGATCTTGATCTTCCCGGCGGCTCGCTCGATCAACACTTTGGAGATGCCCGCGTCGAAGAGCTTCTCTTTGATGAACTTACGAATCCGCAGGTCCTCGTGAAGCTGCTTCGCGTAGTTTTTCTCCGCGAACCACTTGGAGTTCCAAGTCTTGACGATGCCGAGTCGAAAACCGATCGGGTTTACTTTCTGGCCCACGCCGTCCTCCTTAGCCCTCGCTGACCTCAACCATGAGATGCGAGGTGAACTTATTGATTCGGGTGGCCCGGCCCATCGCCCGCGGCTTGAAGCGGCGCATGTTTGACGCCTTCTCCGCTGTGATCTGCGAGATGACCAAGTTGTCCACGTCGACTTCAACGCCGCTATTCACCACGTTGGCTACTGCGCTCTCGAGGACCTTCTTCCACATGCCGCTCGCCTTGCGTTGCACGAGTTGTAGGGTCACGAGGGCGTCGCTGACGTTCTTACCCTTGATAGCAACCGCCACTTCGCGGGCTTTCCGGGGGGCGATGCGCGCGTACTTCCAGGTGGCACGAGCCTTCATCCTATTTCCCCTTCCTCTGGCCGGCGTGACCGAAGAACTGGCGTGTCGGGGCAAATTCTCCGAGCTTGTGCCCCACCATGTTCTCGGTGACGAACACCGGGATGAACTTCTTTCCGTTGTGCACGGCGATGGTCAGACCCACGAACTCAGGGAGAATCGTGGAGCGCCGGGACCAGGTCTTGATCACGCGCTTATCGCCGGACTTCTGCGCGGCGAACCCCTTTTTGAGGAGGTGATCATCGATAAACGGGCCCTTCTTGGTCGACCTGCTCATATCAGCTCCTTACTTCTTCTTCCGGCGCGAAACGATGAAGCGACCGGAGGGCTTGCGCGGGTTGCGCGTCTTGCGTCCCTTGGTGGGAACGCCCCACGGGGTGCAGGGGTGACGCCCACCGGAACTCTTGCCCTCGCCACCGCCCATCGGGTGGTCTACAGGGTTCATGGCGACGCCGCGGGTATGGGGACGGCGACCGAGCCAGCGGCTACGGCCTGCTTTCCCGATGGAGACCATGGAGTGCTCAACGTTCCCCACCTGGCCCACTGTGGCCCGGCACTCGGCGAAAATTCGCCGCATTTCACCCGAGGGTAGACGAATGAGGACGTATCTGCCCTCCTTCGCCATGATTTGTGCCGAGGTTCCGGCCGACCGGACCATCTGGCCGCCCTTGCCCTTCTTCAGCTCAATGTTATGCACCACGGTACCCTGGGGCATGTCCTTGAGGGGCATGCTGTTTCCGGGGCGAATCTCCGCTTTTTGGGATGAGAGGACCGGATCGCCGACCTTGAGCCCCACCGGCGCGAGGATGTAGCGCTTCTCGCCGTCAGCGTAGTTCAACAGCGCGATACGGGCGGACCGGTTGGGGTCGTACTCAATGGTTGCGACCTTCGCCGGCACGCCGATCTTGTCGCGCTTGAAGTCGATGATACGGAAACGACGCTTCGCGCCGCCCCCACGGTGGCGTACGGTGATACGCCCAAGGTTGTTGCGGCCGCCGGTGCGCTTGAGGGACTTGGTCAGTCCCTTCTCCGGGCCGTCCTTCGCCAGGCCTTCGGTCACGACCACCGACAGGTATCGGCGGGCGGGAGACGTCGGCTTGAACTTTTTGATCGCCATCGGTGCTTCCCCCTCGCCTACACGCCTTCGAACAGATCGATGGAGTGGCCTTCCCGAAGCGTTACGCACGCCTTTTTCCAGGAGGGTCGCCGACCCATCGTCCGGCCGACACGGCGGTTTTTGCCGCGGATGATCTCGGTGTGGACGCTCGCTACCTTGACCTTGAAGATCGATTCCACCGCCTGGCGGACATCTATCTTGTTGGCGGTTATCTCTACCTCGAAGTAGTACTTGTTGTTCTCGTCCCGCTGCAGGTCGGCCTTCTCAGACAGCACCGGCCGTTTCAGGACTCTGTAGATCTCCTTCATGATTTCTTCAGCCTCCCTTCCACCGCTGCCACCGCACGTCGGGTAAGGACCAGACTCTCGTGCTGGAGGATATCCATCACGTTGAGGCCCTCGACGGGGAGGTATTTGACCTTATGGAGGTTGCGGGTGGAGAGAGACAGGTTCTGGTTTCCCTCATCCACAATGAGGACACTCTCAAGGGCCAAGCCCTTCAGGATGTCCACCGCACGGCGCGTCTTGATCTCGTCCAGCTCAAACTCGTCGAGGACGACGAGCTTAGTCTCTTCAAGGCGACGGGCGAGGGCGCTGCGGAGCGCGGCCTTCCGGACCTTGCTGGGGAGGGTGTACGAGAAGTCGCGGGGCTTGGGCCCGAAGACCACACCGCCGCCCTTGAGCAGGGGGGACTGCGCTGAACCGCGGCGGGCGCGGCCGGTCCCCTTCTGCCGGAACAGCTTGCGCCGGCTCCCCACGACATCGCTGCGCTCTTTGGCTGATGCGTTTCCCCGTCGGCGACAGGCGAGCTGCCAGCGAACCACCTCGTGGAAGAGATGCTCCTTTACCGGGCCTCCAAAGATGTCTTCGGAAAGATCGATCTCCGAGACTTTCTGGCCCGCTACGTTGAGGACGTCTACCTTAGGCATCGTTCTCTCCTCGCTCAGGTCTTGATCTCGACGTCCACCCCGGCGGACAAGTCGAGCTTCATCAGCGCGTCCAGCGTCGCAGGGCTGGGCTCGATGATGTCGAGCATCCGTTTATGGGTGCGGATCTCAAACTGCTCGCGGCTCTTCTTGTCCACGTGCGGGGAGCGGAGAACCGTGAATTTGTTGATCCGGGTGGGCAGCGGTACAGGACCGGTAACCTTGGCCCCGGTCCGCTTTGCGATGTCCACGATCTCTGCGACCGACAGGTCCAGAACCTTGTAGTCGTACGCCTTGAGCCGAATGCGAATCTTCTCCATCTTCCCTCTCCCCCCACAAGATGGGGTGGGTCAACGTTCGCCACCGACGGGGTGTGGAAGGTGTGTACCTTCGTCGTCGAGATTTCCCGACGACTTCAACCCCTTACCAACTTTTCAGTGGGCCCGGTAGGGCCCGGGAACTATTACCACCGGTAGTGAGCGAAGGCTTTGTTCGCCTCTGCCATGCGGTGGGTATCCTCGCGCTTCTTGATCGTGGTGCCGCGGTTCGACGCTGCATCCATGAACTCGTTCGCGAGCTTGTCCATCATCGTCTTCTCGCCGCGGTTGCGGGAGTAATTGATCAGCCAGCGGATACCAAGCGAAAGAGCACGCCCCGGAGCCACCTCGATGGGAACCTGGTAGGTGGAACCGCCAACCCGGCGAGACTTCACTTCAACCCGGGGCTTGGCGTTGTCAAGGGCCTGCTTGAAGACCTTGACCGGATCCTGTTTGGTGACGTTCGCTATGCGATCCATCGCGCCGTAGAAAATCTTCTCAGCGGTGGTCTTTTTGCCGCGCTGCATCAGGTTGTTGATGAAGCGGGCCACCAGGACGTCGTGGTACTTGGGATCCGGGTTGAGCTTGCGCTTCGGGACTTCTCTACGCCTCGGCATGACAGCCCCCTACTTGCCCTTCTTGGTGCCGTACTTGGATCGGCGCTGCTTGCGGTCGCTGACGCCCTGGGTATCCAGGGTGCCGCGTACGATATGGTAACGCACACCGGGGAGATCCTTCACACGACCGCCGCGAATCAGCACGATGCTGTGTTCCTGCAGGTTGTGCCCCTCGCCCGGGATGTATGAGGTCACCTCGAACCCGTTGGTGAGGCGAACACGGGCGACCTTCCGAAGAGCGGAGTTCGGCTTTTTCGGGGTGGTCGTGTACACGCGGGTACAAACCCCACGCCGTTGCGGACAACTCTGGAGGGCTCTGGTCTTCTTTTTTGCTACCAGCTTTTTGCGGCCCTTTCGAATCAGTTGGTTGATCGTCGGCATCCCGTTGATTCCCCTTGGTCTAAGCCTCAACCGTGCGATACATTCGACGCACAGCGGAGACGGAGTATAGAGAAGCCGCTTTTTGAAGTCAAGGATTAAAATGAGGGGTGGGTAACCGTTTGCGTCCTTGCGTAGACCGATCCGAACCGGGAGCTTGCCGACCGTGCAGGGACATGGATTCGCGGACAGGTGTAGCCCACCTGTCCGTCCGGCCAGGCCTGTAACCAGTCAGTTCCGCTGAAGGCCCGATCACAGCACGGTCGGCAAGCTCCCGGTTCGGAATAGTCAGTGGTGAACGGCGGCGGGCTCGGACACCGGGATTACGGGGAACACGGGGATGCGCCGGAGGCGCAGCAACAACGCCTCAACAGCAACGAGATGGACATAACGAGCCGTGACCGTAAGGGAGCGGCCGTCGGACGCAAGAAGGCGCACCCCACTCGACCGCAGAACCACACCCCGCTCCCTTACGGTCACGGCTCGTAGAACACAAGACCCAGAGGTCGCCAAGCGTCGTACCAGGAGAGCTACACCCGAATGGTTTGGCAGCGCCGGCAGCGCCTCGATCTCGGACAACCCCTCAGAGGGTGTCCGGTGCGGTGTCGTGTATCGCTATGCTGCTCGACGGGCCACAGGCTGCGGCCAGCAGACAGATGACCGGGAGGATGCGCGACAGACCCTTACTCAAGCTCAGCAGCGAAAGGGTCGTCGATCTCCATCTTGACGTCGCGGTAGAGGGGGAAGCCTGTCCCGGCCGGGATGAGCCGGCCCATGATGACGTTTTCCTTGAGGCCGTTCAGCATGTCGTTCTTGCCAGCGATGCTCGCCTCGGTGAGAACCCGCGTGGTCTCCTGGAAGGAGGATGCGCTGATGAAGCTGTCCGTGGCTAGGGAGGCCTTGGTGATCCCCAGCAGGATCGGCTCGCCCGTGGCGGGCCGTCCCCTGTTGGTCATCACAGCCTCATTTTCCTCCTCGAAGCGCCACTTGTCCACCTGCTCATCAGCGAGGAAGCGGGTGTCGCCAGCGTCGAGGATCCTGACCCAGCGCAGCATCTGGCGCACAATGGCCTCAATGTGCTTGTCGTGGATTTTCACTCCCTGGAGACGGTAGACCTGCTGGATTTCGTTCACCAAGTACTGGGAGAGATCTTTCTCACCCAGGACGCGGAGGATGTCGTGGGGGTTGGATGGGCCGTCCATCAGGGGGTCTCCGGCCCGCACACGGTCTCCCTCGTGGACGATGGCGTGCTTGCCCTTTGGGATCAAGTACTCCGCTGCTTTCCCTATGTCCGGGGAAACCATGACCTTACGCTTGCCTTTCGCTGTGGTCTTCCCATAGGAGACGACGCCGTCGATCTCGGTGATGATGGCGAACTCCTTGGGGCGCCGGGCTTCGAAGAGCTCTGCGACCCGGGGAAGTCCACCGGTGATGTCCTTGGTCTTGGTGGTCTCCCGGGGGATCTTGGCCAGTTCCTCGCCGGCCTCGACGATCTGACCCTCGGTTACGACGATGTTCGCGCCTATGGGGAGCTGGTACCGGGCTGGATTCCCGGTGATGGGGTTCTTGATGGTCGCGGTACCCTTGACCGGATCCTTCAGGGAGATGCGAGGCTGAGCCGTCGGGTCCTGGGGCTCGATGATGACCTTCCGGGTGAGACCCGTGACCTCATCAAGCTGCTCGACCATGGTCACGCCCTCGATGATGTCTCCGAACTTGACCTTTCCTTTAGCCTCGGCCAGGAATGGAATCGACCAGGGATCCCATTCGGCCAAGGTGTCCCCGGGCTTCACCTCCGCCCCGGAGGCGATCGGCAGCTTCGCACCGTAAGGCACGGTGTAGCGTTCACGATCGCGGCCCTCAGCGTCCATCACCCGCACCTCGCCGTTGCGATTCATGGCAATGATGGTACCGTTGGAGCGCTTCTGGGTCTTGATCTCGTGGTATGTGACCGTCCCCTCAAACCGTGCTGTGAGGGAGGACTGCTCTCCGCCGCCAGCGGCCGTGCCCCCGATGTGGAAGGTCCGCATGGTGAGCTGCGTGCCGGGTTCGCCGATGGACTGGGCAGCGATGACGCCCACGGCTTCTCCCACGTTCACCAGCTTTCCACGTGCAAGGTCGCGGCCGTAGCAGAGCGCGCAGCAGCCGCCATGGGTGCGGCAGGTGAGGACAGAACGGATCGGTACACTGGTGATGCCGGCTCGGTCGATGAGCCGGGTCTTCTCCTCGGTGATCTCCTCGTTGGCCTCTACGATGACCTCCCCGGTGTAGGGATCCTCGATGTCATCAAGGGCCACGCGGCCGAGGATACGATCTGCAAGGGGCTGAACGATCTCGCCGCCCTCAGTGAGGGGCTCGACCTCGATGCCCTCCAGGGTGCCGCAGTCCCAGTCTTTGACCACAAGGTCCTGGGCCACGTCCACGAGGCGGCGGGTGAGGTATCCGGAGGATGCGGTCTTAAGGGCCGTGTCCGCCAGTCCCTTCCGTGCACCGTGGGTCGAGGTGAAGTACTCGAGGACCGAGAGGCCCTCGCGGAAGTTCGCGGTGATGGGCGTCTCGATGATTTCGCCCGAGGGCTTGGCCATGAGGCCGCGCATCCCCGAGAGCTGGCGCATCTGGGTCTGGGATCCACGGGCACCGGAGTTGGCCATGATGAAGATGCTGTTGAACGAGGCCATGGTGCGGGTCTCGCCAGCGTCGTTGGTCACTTCCACGGACTCAAGGTTGGTCATCATCTCTTTGGAGACCATGTCCGTGGTACGGGACCAGATGTCTACGATCTTGTTGTACCGCTCGCCGTCGGTTATTAGACCCTCAACGTACTGCTCGGTGACCTCGCCGACCTCGTTCCGGGCCTCCTCTACCAAGGTGTATTTGACCTCGGGAATCTTCATGTCGTCGATGCACACGGAGATACCCGCAAGGGTGGAATGGCGGAAGCCCCAGGTCCGGAGGTTGTCCGCCAGGAGCACGGTTTCCTTGGATCCACAGAGGCGGTAGACCTTGTCTATGAGCTTCCGCAGGGAGCCCTTGTCCATAAGGTGGTTGTAATCCTCGAAAGGCACCACCTCCGGCACCACCTCCGAGAGAAGTGTCCGGCCGACGGTGGTATCCGCGGCCTTGCCGCTCAAGCGGACCTTGATCTTCGCGTGGAGTTCCACCTCGCCAGCGTCGTAGGCCATGCGGACTTCGTCGCGGCTGGAGAACTGCTTGCCCTCTCCCCGGGCGAAGGCCCTCTCGCGGGTCAGGTAGTACAAGCCGAGCACCACGTCCTGGGTGGGGACGATCATGGGCCCGCCGTTGGCCGGGCTCAGGATGTTGTTGGTGCTCATTACCAGGGCCCGGGTCTCCATCTGGGCTTCCAGGGAGAGGGGCACGTGTACCGCCATCTGGTCACCGTCGAAGTCCGCGTTGAACGCTGTGCAGACCAGAGGATGCAGTTGGATCGCCTTGCCCTCGATGAGGACCGGCTCAAAGGCCTGGATGCCCAAGCGGTGGAGTGTCGGGGCCCGGTTGAGCATCACGGGGTGCTCCCGGGTGACGTTCTCAAGGATGTCCCAGACCTCCGGATCCTGGTTCTCGACCTTTTTCTTTGCGGCCTTGATCGTGTTGGCGTAGCCCCGTTCCTCGAGCTGGTTG
>CAYOTU010000143.1:0-9043 GCA_964406905.1 uncultured Myxococcales bacterium
TGCGAGGATGCGCCCGAAGGTGGCCCGGCTCACGCCCATCGCTGTCGCTGCCGCATCATGGTACAGGCCCTCCATGTCCGCCAGCCGCAGGGCTTCGAGACCGTCCAGGGGAAGGACGAGCTCGTCAAGGTCCGCCAAGGGTATCCCTTGGGGCTTGAAGCGGGTGATACGGGCCGGACCGCGGATGCGGCGGGGCTTCTCGGGGCGCATGGGACACCTCCTTGTGAGCATATGCTAATAACGCTCCCGGCTCCTGTCAAGAAAAAAAAGTCTCTTTGACCCCGGGCGGCTCGGTGCGTAGAGTGACCGTCGAAACGTACGAGGAGGTCCCCATGCGACGAGCTGTGACAGCGGCGGTGGTGATGGTCATGGTCCTGAGCGCTGCGCCGGCGCGGGCTGCGGGGGTGCCGGGGTTCCGCTTCGGCGTGGATTTGACAGCGACCGTCCCCTTCCTGGAGTGGCAGCAGTCCTCCGGGTTTGGTATCGGCCTGCTCGCGTATGGGGCGTACACGGCCCTGCCCGTGGTCCACATCACCCTCCGCGGCGGCTACATCAACGGCTTCCAACGCGGCCCCAAGAGTATGCAGCACCTTCCCCTGCTCCTGGGGGTCAAGGTCTACCCGGTGAAGGCCCTGGGTCTCTACGCAGCGGTCGAGGGCGGGCCCGTGTGGAACGGGAGGACCGTCTCCGGAGAGGGGCAGGGCTTCCAGACCGACTGGGGCGCCACCGGTGGCGTTGGCTTCACCTTCGGTCCCGTGGACGGTCGCGCCGCTGTCTTTTTCCCGGATCTGGTCCACGCTGACGAAATGATCGGGCTCCTCATGACCATCGGCTACCGCTGGTAGAATCTATGGCGTGCTGGACGCTCGTCGGGTTGTACGGTTTCGTAAGGTGAACGCTGTCCAAAGGAGAGCCCCATGAGACGAACATTCAGCATCATTTCAATCCTGGCGTTGCTCCTCCTCGTCGCGGCCTGCGGCACCGACAAGGGAGGCACCGACACGGGCGGCCCCGGCGTGGACGCGGTAGACCCCGACTGGAACTCGACGGTGGACACCGGCGACGCGGGTGCAGGGGACGTAGGAGCCCTGGACAGCGCAGTGGACACCGAAGGCCCCTGCGAGCAGGGGCAGCTCAAGTGCGTCAACCACGACGGTAGCTGGGAGGTCCACTCCTGCGTGGGCGGCCAGTGGATCTGGAACCATGACTGCGCGGACAACGCGTTCTGCGTGGACGGGGTCTGCATCAAGGAGGAGCCCTGCACCCCCGGTGAGGTGGACGGCTGCTACTCCCTGTCCGAGTACAAGGAGTGCAACGAGGATGGCACCGGGTACCTGCCCGTGAGCTGTCCTGAGGGCGAATTCTGCATCGACGGGGTCTGTGCGGACACCGAGTGCATCCCGGGCCAGGCCAAGTGCGTGAGCCCCTCCACGAAGCAGATCTGCGGCGACGACGGCGTCTGGGGCGAGTCCGAGGCCTGCCCCACGGGGCTCACCTGCGTCGGGGGGAAGTGCCTCTCCGAATGCCTGAACGACCCAAAGTGGAACAACTCGTATATCGGCTGCGAGTACTGGAGCCTGGACCTGGACAACTACCACGACCCCTTCTCGGGGACCCCGCCCGACGAGGCCCTCCACGGGGTTATCCTGGGCAACCCGGGTACAGCGATGGCGACGATCACCTTCACATCCTTTGCCACGGACGTGCCCTTCAACCTGCTGCAAACCACGGTGGATGCCGGGGCCGTCAGGGTGATCGAGATGCCCCGCATGGACATCGACGGCTCCACGATCACCGACCGCTCCGTGCGGATAAACTCCAACCGGCCCGTGGTGGCCTACCAGTTCAACCCCCTGGACTTCCAGGCGGCCTACTCCGATGATTCGTCCCTGCTGCTCCCCGCGGAGATGCTGGGCAAGGAGTACCTGATCCTCACCTACGCAACCTCTCCCCTGGAGTCCATGCCAATCGGAGACATGCCGTCCCAGCACGGCTACTTCACCGTCCTCGCAGTCGAGGAAGGCGAGACCAACGTGAGCGTCCGGGTGGCGGGCAACGCGGACGCGCCGGACGATGAAGGCACGGTCCTCGCGCAGGGCATCTACCACGAGTTCATCCTTCAGCAGGGCCAGGTCCTCAACCTCCAGGCTGACGGAAGCAAGTTTGTCGTCGACGGCCTGGATCTGAGCGGCTCCCACGTCATAGCGGACAAGAAGATAGCGGTCTTCGCTGGCCACGAGGAGGCCGTGGTCCAGGCCCCGGGGCTGGACTGCTGCTGCGCGGAGCATCTCGAAGAGCAGCTCTTCCCCCTGGAGACCTGGGCCGACACCTACCTCTGCGTCAAGGGAGCGCCCCGGGGGGAGGGCGACATGGATCTCTGGCGGGTCCAGGCGGGCACAGCGAACGTCACCCTCACCACGGACCCGCCCATCGACGGGATCAATGGCCAACTGCTGGCCAACAAGGGGGATTGGGTAGAGGCCTTCACCGGCGAGAGCTTCGTCCTCACAGCCACGGGCCCGGTCCAGGCCGCGCAGTACCTCTCAAGCCAGGGCTGCACAGGCGATTTCATCGGAGACCCCGCCATGGTCATGGCTGTCTCAGAGACCCAATACCGCAGTCCGTACGCGTTCGCTGTCCCCGAGGACTACGGCCACGACTGGATCTCCGTGGTCCGGCCCGCGGGCGCGACGATCACCCTCGACGATGCGGCGTTGGAGGACGGGCCCTTCAACGCGATCGCGTCTTCGGAATATGAGGTGGGCTACTTCGAGGTCGAGGACGGTCCCCACTACATCGAGGGAACCCAGCCCTTCGGGCTCTATATGTTCGGCTTCGAGGGCCCTGCATCCTACGGGAACCCCGGCGGCCTCAATCTGATCGTACAGTAAATGAGCCAAGTTTTGCTTTATCGAGCAATGGCAGAGCCAAGGCTGGATCGGCGAGGACGGCCAAGCCCTCCTCAGGAAGGAAGCGGCCTGCCAGGTCGGCCATGTCGGGTGGGGGCGGGGCTTTGAAGGTCAGGGTCTCGCCCGTGTTCGGGTGGGTGAAGGACAGGAGGGCTGCATGGAGCATGGGCCGACGGGCTCGCTGGCAGAGATTTCTTTCACCGCGGTTGGCGATCCGGTTTAGCCAGCGACCACCGTAGAGTTCGTCCCCCACGATGGGGAAGCCGTCCTCGGAGAGGTGGACCCGGATCTGGTGGGTGCGCCCCGTGTGGATTCGTACGGCGAGGAGGGAGACGGCGCGGCCCCGATCCACGAGGGCCCAGTCCGTACGCGCGTCCCTTCCCTCGCCACGGCTGCCCGTGAAGCGCTTGCGGTTTGTGGGATGACGGGTGAGGGGTTTGTCGATACGGCCGTGGTCCGACTTCGGCACCCCCGCAACAAAGGTCATGTAGATCTTTCGGACGATACGCTCCTGGAACTGGCGCTGGAGGGCCTCAGCGGCCGCGGGAGTCCTGGCCACGACCATGAGACCGCTGGTGCCCTGGTCCAGGCGATGGACCACTCCGAAGCGCAACGCGTCGTCCCCTTCCGGATCCCCGCGCCACCTGTGCATCAGCGCGTTGACCAGGGTTCCCGATGGGTGGCCCCTCGCTGGGTGCACCACCATGCCCGGCGCCTTGTGGAGCACAGCGACGTGGGCGTCCTCGAAGACCATGTCCAGGGGTATGTCCTCAGGTGCCGCGCTCAGGGGCTCCGGCACCGCGGGCGTGAAGGTCAACGCCTGTCCTGACCGAACTTTCTGGGAGGCCTTGGTAACGACGACCCCGTCCAAGGAGACGAGACCCTCAGCGATCGCATTGGCCGCCGCGGCCCTGGAGACGTCCGGCAGGATCAAGGAAATGACCTTGTCGAGACGCTGGCGCTCCAATGATTCAGGGATGGTGGAGGTTTGCTCAGTCATCCGACAGCCTGAGGTTGTCGATCAGTCGAGCCTTCCCAAAGAAGACAGCCACGGCCACCTGCGCGGCCCCGTCGATCATGTCAAGGTCCTCCAGGGTCTCCGGGTCCACGACGGCCGCATAGTCCAACCGGCCCCCGGCCGCGACGATCGCCTCACGGATATCGTCCAGCAACTTAGACGCGTCCCGGGCTCCGGCCGCGACCGCGACCCTTGCGGCGCAGAGGCTGCGGTAGACCGCTGGAGCCGCTGCCCGCTCCTCAGGGGTGAGGTACCTGTTGCGGCTGCTCATTGCCAGGCCGTCTGCCTCCCGCACCGTGGGTGCACCCAGGATCTTGATGTCCATCAGCAGGTCCCGCGCCATGCGTCGGATCACCTGGAGCTGCTGGAAGTCTTTTTCACCAAAAATGGCCACGTGGGGTTCTGTGACGATGAACAGCTTGTTCACGATGGTCGCGACGCCAGCAAAGTGCGCTGGCCGCGACAGCCCGCAGAGGTGTTTCGGCAGGCGATCGAGACTCACGAAAGTCTCCGCGCCCGCTGGGTACATCTCCCCGTCGTTCGGGATAAAGACCAGGTCCACGTCGCGGCTGCGGGCCTTGTCCAGGTCCCCGGCCTCGTCCTGCGGGTACGCGTCGAGGTCCTCGCCAGGCCCGAACTGGGTCGGGTTGACAAAGATTGTCAGGATCACACGGTCCACATGGCGCCGGATGAGATCAGCGAGGGAGAGGTGCCCGTCGTGGAGGTATCCCATGGTCGGCACCAGGCCGATGCGGTCGCCGTCCCGTCGCCAGGCGCGAACAGCGGTGCGGAGCTCTGCAACAGTCCGAACGACAGTCACTTGCGATTCACCGTATGCTCTGGGCCAGGAAAAGACCCGGCCTTGACCTCGTCGCCGAATTCGCGGACAGCGTCCACTATGGTGGTGGACAGATCTACGTACTTCTTCAGGAAGCGGGGCTTGAATTGTTCGTCCATGCCGAGGAGATCATAGATCACCAGGACCTGCCCGTCGCAGTCAGGCCCCGCGCCGATACCGATGGTGGGCACCGGAACCGCCGCGGTCAGCTCCGCTGCCAGATCCCCTGGGATGCCCTCCAGGACGAGGGAGTAGACGCCTGCGTCAGCAAGGGCCTTCGCGTCCTCCAGCAGCGCTGCCGCTGTCGCATCCTTCTTGCCCTGGAGCTTGTACCCGCCGAACTGGTGGACCGACTGAGGGGTCAGCCCCACATGGCCCATCACCGGGATCCCCGCGTCTACCATGCGCCTGACCAGGGAAGCGACCCGTCGTCCCCCCTCGAGCTTCACCGACTGGGCCCGCCCCTCCTTGAGGAGACGGCCCGCGGCCCTGATGGCCTCGTCGTCGCTCACCTGGTAGGACATGAAAGGCATGTCCGCCACAAGGTGGGCCCGCTCCAGGCCCCGCGACACGCAGCGGCAGTGGTAGATCATGTGGTCCAACTCCACGGGGATCGTGGTGTCGTGACCCTGGATCACGTTGCCCAGGGAGTCCCCCACCAAAACTACGTCCACGCCCCCAGCGTCCACGAGGCGGGCGAAGGTCGCGTCGTACGCTGTGATCATGACGATGGGGCGCTTCCCTTTGAGCCCGGTCAACCGGGGCGCTGTCATTCGTCCAGCCATTCGCCTCACTCCTGTATCTCGATAACCCGCCCCTCAGCCGCGGATCGGTAGGCAGCGTCGCAGATCCGCATCACCGCCAGGCCCACGGCCGAGCCGTTGGCAGGCTCCCTGCCCTCGGTCACGGCCTTGGCGAACTCCTCCACCTGAGCGGTGTAGATCCGCTGCGCGCAGTGGTCCTCCTTTGGCGAGAACTTCGGCCGCTCGGGCTTCGCTCCCTCCTCGATGGGGATGTACATGGTCGGGAACAGCCGCGCGTAGCCCCCGGTGCCGAAGAGCTGGGTAGCGGCCTCGGGTCCGTCCATATGGGGGTGCCACCAGCCACTCTCGATGATTGACGTGGTGCCGGTGTTCCAGGTGATCACGATGACTCCCGTGTCGTCCACGTCGTAGTCGCCGAAGTGGGTGCCGATGCGCGCATAGACTGACACGGGCTTCGGATCACCCAGGAGGTATAAGACCGTGTCAATAGCGTGGACCCCCATGTCGATGAGTGCGCCGCCCCCGGACAGGGCCTTCTTGGTAAACCAGCCGGCAGGACCCCACTTCGCGTGGATTCCGTAGCCCTTGGTCTTGACGATAGTCCCCAGGCGGCCAGCGTCCACGAGGCCGCGGATGTACTGCGCCTCCTGGTCGAAGCGCCACATGTGACCCACGGCCAGGGTGCGGCCCGTTTCCCGGCTGGTGGCGGCCATGGATTCGGCCTCCGCGGTGTTCATGGCCATGGGTTTTTCCATGAGGACGTGCTTGCCCGCGCGGAGGAAGGTCTCGGCCAGGGGCCGGTGGTACACGTTTGGGACGCCAACCGCAACCGCGTCCACTGCGGGATCCGCCACCATAGCGTCCAGGGTCTCGTGTATGGTCGCGTCGGGGAACCGCTCAGCAAAGGCCGCACGCTTCTCCGAATCCAGATCAAAAGCCGCTACGAGGCTCGCACCCGGGGCCTCCACGGCCCCCGTGGCGTGGTAGCCGCCGATAAAGCCCAAGCCGACGATTCCGAAACGTACGCTGGCCATGCCATCCCTCCCCTGGGTGTCCCCATCCGCCAACCGGATCTACCATGAAAGCTCCACGATGTCATCTGCTTGCCAGCGGAGATACATGAGGTACACTGAGTGAAGATCTTCTCACACTCTGAAACGGGCGAACGACGTGCAGAGAGGAAGAAAGAGGTACAGCCTCACCTACTACGTGTATACGGCCTCTGTAGGCGGCGCAGGACTGGGGCTGCTGGCTTTCTACACTGGCAGCCAGAGTGTATTCGGCGCCGCGTTCCCCTGGCATGTTTTCTTCGTCCTGACCTTCCTGGGCCTCGGCAGCAAGTTCCTGTCCTTCAAGCTCATGGGCCTGGTGGACTTGACCATGGACACCGCGGTCTATATCGCGGCCGCGCTGGTCCTGGGCCCGGTGCCCGCTGCCTGGGCCGCGTTCCTGAGCGGCGCTGTCTACATCCTCTTCGAGACAGTGGTGCGGGAGGCCCGGCGCGGGGGCGAGCCCCGGCCCCTCCTGGACAACGTGCTCTCTCCCATCTTCCAAGGGGGCAGCGGGGCCCTGGGGGTCCTGCTTCCGTCCCTCGTCCTGCCCCTTGCAGCCTACGCGTCCGGCGCGTTGGACACGAGCGTGGACGTGCTCTGGCTGGCGCCCTCCCTGGCCGCGCTGTTCCTGCTCACCCAGTACTCCCTGGTGATTCAGAAGTACCACCTCCTGGGCTCCTCCTGGAGGAAGATGTTTGGTGAGGTGATGATCCCCGGGCTCCGCGCAGAACTCCTGGTGGTCCCCCTGGCCATGGTCATGGCGCTGGTTTACCACGCTGAGGGGGCGCCGCGGGTGGGCTTCTGGCTCCTGTGTCTGACCTATGTGGTCCTCAACGTCATGTTCAAGCAGATGTCCGATGCAACCCGGAAAGCCTCGGCCAAGGTGGACGAGTTGCGCGCGTTCGGCACGCTGGGCCGGTCCCTCTGCGGGACCCTCCAGGTCCCTGCGCTGGTGCCCCTGCTCGCTGAGAAGACCCTTGGGATGCTCACCGCCGCGGACTGGTGTTTCCTCTACATCTGGAAAGACGAGGAGGACCGCTTCGACTCCTATCGGCAGCTTCGCCACGGGGGCGGCGTGGATCCGGAGGTGGAGGCCCGGGGGGTGGAGCTGGCCCACAGAGTCACGGTGGACAAGATCCCGTTCTCCACCGGCGATCTGCCCCGGGGGCGACCCGGGGAGACCCTGGCGGGAGAAACCGTTGTCCGCCTGCCGGGTTCCTGGATGGGACTCCCGGTCACCAGCCACGGCCAGATTATCGGCGTGATAGTGGTCTTCGCCTATCCCCACGGCCGCTTCAGCGCTGGGGACTTTGTGCTCCTGGAGATGGTGGGACAGCAGGCCACCATCGCGTTGCAGAACGCCCGGCTCTACGTCCTCTCCACCGTGGACGACCTGACCCGCCTCTACGTGCGGCGGTACTTTGACCGGCGTCTGGGCGACGAGGTCGCCCGCTCCCGGCGTTACGGGACCAGCTTCACCCTCCTGATGATCGACTTCGACGATTTCAAGAGCGTCAACGATACCTACGGCCACGCCACGGGAGACCGGGTTCTCAAGATGGTGGCGGACACCATCATCAGAGAGGTCAGGTCCCTTGATATCCCTGCCCGAGTGGGCGGTGACGAGTTCGCGGTGATTCTCCCCGAGGTGGGCTGGCAGGGTGCGCTCCTGCTGGCGGACCGGATCCGGTCCCGCCTCCGGCAGAGCCCCGTGGAGGCCGAGGGACGCCCGCTCTACCAGGAGGTGTCCATGGGGGTGGCGTCCTTCCCGGAGCACGCGTCCAAGGACGAACAGGAGCTCCTCGAGGTAGCGGACGCTGCCCTCTATCGGGCCAAGCTGCGAGGCCGGGATCAGGTGCAGGTAGCGGGAGAAGAAGAAGACACCGAGGACCTCATGGAGACCACCATCAACCTCGGCGCTCGAGACTGAGGTCCACTCTCCCCAAAAAGCCTACGCAGAGAGGTCAGCGTCGCCGTTGGAGCGCACGAAGAGCGCGTCCACGTGAAGATCGGTCCACTCGGCCATGTACTCGGTGATCTCCATGGTCTCCGAGAGGCCGAGGAAGACGAGATCAGCGTCTCGGGAGTTTTCCGCGATGATTCGGTAGATGCCCTTCTTGGGGTCGAAGTTGAAGCGCCGGTACCTGAGCGCGCCCATCTGGAAACGGCTGTTCTCGATGAGGTCCTTGAGGTATTTCTCATGCTCCCAGGCCTTGTCGTCGTCCGCGACATAACAGATCGTCACGTGTGCTTCCTTCCAGTCCTTCTGACTTAGGAGGATGTAGGAAAGGATCACCATAAGGTGGCCGTTCTCAGGCTTGCTCCACCAGATGTAGATGTCCTTCTTGTTTCCGAAGAGCCGGTGCCCGTAGCGCAGCATCAGGACGTTCTTGCGGATCTCCATGAGCTCGGGAAAGATCGGCGACAGCATCTCCGCGGCCGCGAGGCTGTCGTCCTCCACC
>CAYOTU010000144.1:0-4722 GCA_964406905.1 uncultured Myxococcales bacterium
CCTTCGAAGTACTGGGGTCCTATCCCCGGAAAGGCAGGTCGCATGTCCCGCAGGCTCCTCACAGCCCTCTTCGTTGCGGTCCTCCTCCCTGGCGCCGCGCTCGCTGACTCGGGCTACAGCCCAGAGGTCCCGGGTCCCGGCCAGAAGGACGGCCTCCACTGGAACGCGGCCACGGGTGCTTACCGCTTTGCGGTTCACCACCTCACGGCCTTTGATCTGGATCGGGACGGCACGAAAAGTCCCCTGGACACCTGGGCCGAGCACAGGCTGCGCTGGTCGCCCTCCCTCACCTGGGGTCCGGTGCGGATGAAGGTGGAGCTGGACGTCATAGAGGGCCACCTCCTCGGAACCACCGAGGACCTCTCGCCCGACTACCGCCGCCTGGATCGGCGTGCTGACTTCTATGGACGCGACTTCAGCCACTTCATGGTGCGGGAGGCCTTCGTCGAGTACCTCTCCCCCGTGGGCCTGATCAAAGTCGGGCAGATGACCAGCCGCTATGGCAGCGGGATCCTGTCCAACCAGGGCGTGGATGACGACGACCGCTTCGGGCTGCGACGCCACGGGGACATCGTGGATCGGGTCCTCTTCGCCACCACGCCCTTCCTGCCCATGACCGGTCCGAAGACCTGGGGTCAGTACCTGACCTTTGTCCTGGCGGGGGACCTGGTCTTCCGCGACGAAAACGCTGTGCTCCTGGACGGAGATCGGGCCTGGATGGCCAACGCGGGGGTCTTCTACAGGGATCCGCGATGGACCAACGGCTTCGTGTTCACATGGCGGACCCAGGAGGACGACGACGGGGACTCCCTCCTCGCGTACGCGTTCAACTTGAACGGACAGAACCGCTTCGCCCTGACCCGGAACGAGGAAGAGAATAAGCCGGACCTGGAGCTGACCTTTGACTACGAGCTGGCCTACATCATGGGCGAGACCACCCGATTCCAGCAAATTGGCTCCGAGGACGGGCTGGACCTGCGCGGCTTCGGTGGTTTGGGACGGCTGGGGCTCACCTCCGCCGCGACGGGGCTCACCGGGGAGATCGAGGTGGGCTACGCGTCCGGGGACAACGATCCCTACGATGATACGTCCCACGCGTTCTTCTTCGACCCCGACTATGACGTGGGCCTGATCTTCTTCGACGAGATGCTGCCTCTGATTACCGCGCGGGCCGTGGAGATCTCCAGCGATTCCGCGCATCTGGGTACGGTCCCAAAGGGCCTGGACCTGGTCCCGACCCAGGGCAGGGTGACCAACGCGTTCTACATCTTCCCGCAGCTCCGCTGGAAAACGCCGTGGAAGCTCAGCCCACACGTAAAAAAGCTCCAGGTCCTGCTCGGAGGACTCGTGATCACCACCCCCGCGAAGCTGGCGCATTCGTACTACACTTTCGAGAATGGCGGGGTGCCCACCAACCACCTGGGACGGCAGACCTCCTCGACCTACGCGGGCACTGAGATCCTGGCTGGGATCCGAGCTAATGTCTGGGCCTGGCCGGATCATGTTGGCTTCGATGTACGCCTGGATCAGTCCTACTTCATCCCCGGGGACGCGTTGAAGGCCCCATCGGGCGCGACCATTGATCCCGTCTGGAAGATCCTGACATCCGTCGCATTGCGGTGGCAGTGAGTGCATGAGTTTCGGCCAGATCATCCTGGCTCTCGTGATGGTGTTGCCCGTTGCGTCGGAGCCCTCTGCACGGTCGACAAGCTCCCGGTTCGGATGGGGAGAAGAGGGTGTCGTCGCTTCCGTCGAGGACGGGCAGCTGGGCCCCTTCGCTCCGGTGCCGCCCCGGGACTTTGAGATCCCCCGGCTCACCAGCACACCCGTGGTGGTGCCCTTCGACGCGCCTGGACCGAGTGCGGGCCAGCTCACAGGAAAACACGTCTACGTGAGCCAGGGCCACGGCTGGACCTGGAGCGACACCCTGGATCGCTGGGCCACTCAGCGGGGCAACACCTGGGGGATCGTCGAGGACTTCGTCAACGCGGAGGCGATCGACCAGTATCTCCTGCACTATCTGGAGAACGCGGGGGCCACCGTCTGGCCCGTGCGGGAGCGGGACATGGGCGGCGTGATGGTCGTGGTCGACGACGGAGACGGCGTGGATCACCCGAACAACGGTCTCTACGAAGAAATCGGGGGGGCCTTCCAGCACTCGACCGCGGCCGGGTTCCAGAACTTCATGGCCCCCTACGAGGGGACCGAGAACCCCATGACCATGGGCGGGAGCCGGTACCACTACACAGCGGAGCTGCCTGGCGACTACGTCCGCTGGACCCCGACCCTGCCCAAGCGGGGCGCCTGGGCCGTACACGTGTCCTGGACTGCTTCGGACAACCGCTGCACCGACGCACATTTCATTGTGCGGCATCCAGGGGGCGCGGCGCATTTCCATGTGGACCAGACCGGTCACGGGGCTACCTGGATCTACCTGGGCACCTACGTCTTCGATGGCGGCACCCGCCCCGAGACGGGCAGCGTCGAGCTGCACACCGACACCACGGACGCGCCCGGTGAGACCGTCGTCTCCATCGACGCTGTGCGCTTCGGCGGAGGCACAGGCCTCATCGTCCGGGGCACGGGCTCGGGCCTCACCGACGGGCCAACCTCGGGGCGACCCCGCTGGGAGGAGAACTGCCGCTACGCCGCGCAGTTTAACGGTGCGCCGCCCTCGGTCTACGACGCGTCCTCCTCCGACGGAAACGACGACGTGGGCGCCAGGTCCCGCTACGCCGCCTGGCAACACGAGGAGGGCGAAGACGCTGTCTACATCTCATGGCACACCAACGCACCCGACGGCGGCACCGGGACCTCCACCTATCTCTATGGGCCGAACGAACCCAACGGCCAATACATCTTCACGGGCACTGAGGGCAGCGATGTCCTGGGGGAGCTGATCCACACGGAGATCGTAAACGACATCCGCGGCGCGTACGACGCGGGCTGGACCGATCGGGGCCTGCGGACCGCCTGGTTCGGCGAACTCAACCCCTCCCACAACCCGGAGATGCCCGCGGCCCTGGTGGAGGTGGCGTTCCATGCCACCGAATCCGATGCGCTCAAGATCCAGGACCCGAAATTCAGGAACCTCGTGGCCCGGGCCTTCTACCAGGGCGTGGTGCGCTACTTCGCCCAGAAGGACGGCCTGACGCCGTTCTTCCTCCCCGAACCTCCTGAAGGATTCCGGGTGCAGGCAGCGGGACCCGGTGCGGCGCGGCTCACCTGGCGGCCAAGCCCCACGGACGACGCGGGGGTCCTGGGTCACGAGGCCGCTGGGTACATCGTCTACCAGGGATGGGACGGCTCGTTCGACGGGGGCACCGACGTCGGGGATACGCTGGAGCACCTTGTAGAAGACCTCCCGATGGACGATGGTCACGAGTTCCGGATCACCGCGTACAACGCGGGCGGCGAATCCTTCGCCACGCCAACCCTGGCGATTCGGACCGGCGCGGCCGGGGAGGCAGCGGCCCTGGTCGTTGGCGGCTTCGACCGCCTCGACCGCTATGCGCTCCTCGTGAAGGACCTCTCACCCTGGGACCTTGGCATGGTCCTGCACATGGATCTCGCCCGCATGAACACCTACGGCTACGTGCCAATCCACGGCCGGGCCCTGACCACGCTGGGCCTGCCCTTTGACAGCGCGTGGCACGACGCTGACCTGAATGCGGACGACCTGGCCGACTACCCCCTCGTGGACTGGCTCCTCGGCGAGGAGTCCACCGAGGACGAGACCTTCTCGTTTCAGGAGGCGATGCTCCTCTACGACTACCGGGGTAATGGCGGCACGCTGCTGGTGACAGGTGCCGAGGTCGGCTGGGACCTGGTGGAACAGGGAAACGAGGATGAGCAGGCGTTTTTCACCGGTCTCCTCCAAGCGGCTTACCTCGGAGACGACGCGGGAACCTACGCTCTCCAGCTAGCGGACGGGACCCCGCTCACTCTGGACGACAGCACCCTTGGGGTCTACGACGTGGACTACCCGGACCTGATCGGATCCGACGGCGCCAGCACGGAGGTAGCGTTCTACGACGGAGATCCGGCCCGGCCCGCGGCTGTAGCCTGGAACGACCCTGCGGGGGGCGGTGTCGCGCTCGCCGGAGTGCCCCTGGAGGCGATCCACCCCGAAGCGGCCCGGGACGCGCTGCTAGCCGCGCTCCTCGACGGGATGGGCTTCCCTTATCCCTGGGACGAACCCATTCAACCGCCCGAGCCAAGCCCCGAGCAGCCCGAGTCAGACGTCATCAGCGAGGACACAAGCGGAGCAGACGTCCTGCCAGTCGAGGACAGCCTGGCGACAGACGCCAACACCGGCAGCAACTCCACTTGCAAGAAGAGCACCTGCAAATGCGAGGGGACATGCTCCTGCAGCGGCTGCACAGCAAGCCCCACGCCCGCACCAGGCGGGTGGCTGTTCCTGCTGGCGTTGCTGCCAGGCCTGTACATCGGGGTTCGTCGCGCCTCCTGGATGCGGCCGCTCCCTCACGGTCACGGCTCGGTTATGTCCATCTCGTTGCTGTTGACCAATGAGTTGCTACGCCTCCGGCGGCTCGCCGACGCCTGGGTGAGGTGGTGATCTCAGCGAGCAATCGTTGTCGAGGGCAAGGAAAGACGACGAAGGTGTAGTGAAACTACATCGAGGAGGAATGACGCAGCATACCAGCCTCGCCGACGCCTGGGTGAGGTGGTGATCTCAGCGAGCAATCGTTGTCGAGGGCA
>CAYOTU010000144.1:4822-9039 GCA_964406905.1 uncultured Myxococcales bacterium
AGGAAAGACGACGAAGGTGTAGTGAAACTACATCGAGGAGGAATGACGCCGCCATTCGGCGACGAGGGCCGCTGAGATCGCCGCCGAATCCCAGGCGTCGTCGAGGCCTATTTGTTCTTGTGCCGCTGGGCTTTCTTCATCTTGCGGTACTTATGCTTACGGATCTTCTTTCGCCGCTGCTTCTTTACGCTCCCCATGAAACCTCCGCTTCATAGCAGTCACCGCGCCAACAAAGCACTGGAAACTGCGGACGTGGAGGATATGGAGCACCTCGCCGTTTGTCCAGTGTTTTTTTCCAGGGGTGGTGCTATGCTTCCGCTCCGACAAGGAGCAGGCCATGGCGGAAGAGAGCGCTCTGCGAAAAACCATCCGAGAGATCGTGGATCCCTTCAAGTCCCTGGCGGGATCCCCCCAGGCGCTGTGGGCACTCTACATCTCCTACTGGCTCGAGGGCCTGGTCTACTTCGGGATCCTGACGGTCCTGGGGAAGTACTTATCGGAGAGCGTGGGCATGGCAGACCTCCACGCTGGATGGGTCTACAGCGGCTTCACCGGCGGGATCACCCTGGCAATGCTCTTCCTGGGCGGCGTCGCAGATCGAATGGGCGTACGCCGGGCGCTCCTCCTGTCCCTGGGCTTCATGGTGATCGGGCGCTTCTTGCTGGGCGCGTCCGGCGTGACCTTTGAGCACGGCCAGGGCGCGTCTTCGGGGATGTTCATCCTGGTGACAGCGGGCCTCGCTGTGGTTGTCCTCGGCTACGGCATCTACCAGCCGGCCGCGTACGCAGCGGTAAAGCAGTTCACCGACGAGAAGACCTCGACCATGGGCTACGCCATGATCTACGGGCTGATGAACCTCGGTGCGTTCTTCTCCGGGATCATCTCGCCCGCGGTCCGTAAGTCCGTGGGCCCGAAGCTCGGTTCCCTCCTGGGCGTGCCAGTGAGCCAGGATATGGGAATCGCCGCGGTCCTGGTGCTCTACGTAGGCCTGACCCTCCTGGCCTTCCTGGCCATCTGGGTCTTGATGACGAAGACTGCGGTGGAGCGGGCCACCCTCACCAACATCGAGGCCAGCAAGGAGCCCGACGACGAAATCGGCAGCGTGGACGGCAGAGCGGCCAACGGCACGGAAGCAAGAAACGCCGCGGCAGAGGCTAAGCTCTTCACGCCCTCCTTCATGCTCTTCACCGGGGGCGCGGTGGTCGCTACCGTGGCGGTGATTGTGCTGGCGGTCTCCGCTCCACGCCTCCCTGGCGAGGAGGCCTTCGCCGAAGCCCGGGCTGCCTTGAAAAAGACGGAAAAGGCCCTCGAAGGCGAGAAGGCGACCCCTGAGATGAGCGCAGCCATCAAGGCTGTAGCGGACGAACTCGCATCCATCGCAGAACGCCCGGCAGCGCCAGCGAACCTGCCCGAGGGCGACAAAGAAGACGCTGTCCTGGCTGAAGATCTGGCAGCAACCCTGGCCAGCGACGCGGTCGTCCTGCGCGACCTCTCCCCGCTCCTGACCGAGACATGGAGGCAGGACAAAGAGAGCGAAGCGCTCCGGGACGGGATCCGGGAGATGGGCATCGCTTTGATGGGGGGCGCCTACGCGCTGGTCAGTCCCGTGGATGACGAGGTCCTGGACAACCTCTGCGTCCGGATGAAGGAAGCAGGGGCTGAGCCCGTACCCCTGAGCGACTCAACTCGTGTGGCAATCCTCGGCCTGGCGAACGACGCACCCCGTGACATGGTCCGCGGCCTCGTCGACCTGGTGCGGGAAACGCTCAGCAGTGCTACCCAGAATGACTCCGCTGCCGGCGCGGCGATTGCCCTGATGATCGCGGAGAAAATGCGGGTCATTGAGGGATTGGTGTCCGACGGGGCCGGTGACCTGCCCCCCGCGCAGGAGGCCCTCCTCTCGGAGCACCTCCTCCACGGCGCTGTCTTCTTTCTTAAGGGATTGCCCTCCCTCCTCGTGGCGAAAGACGACAACAAGGACGAGGACAAAACGAAGAAAGACGGACGAGTCCTCATCACCGCGTGGCTCTCCGCTGAGGTGGACCTCACCAGGACCCTCGAGGAGATTGCCCCTGGCGTGGTTCAGGTCTCCACGAAAGACCGGCTCGTCCGCTGGGGCACCCGCTACGGCCTCCTCCTGGCAGCGGCGGTGCTCTTCCTGTTCCTCCTGGGCCGGTCCCTGCTGCGCAAGCGCCCGGACCACCCCTTCAATGATGTTCGGTTCGTGTTCTTCATCTTTGTCCTGATCCCAGTCCAGACCCTCTTCGCACACAACTGGCTGACCCTGCCCTACTACATCGACCGGGCCTTCGGCGGCACCACCGTTGGGGACAACTTCGAGTTCTTCTCGAACATCAACCCGATCCTGATCTTCTTCCTCGCACCCGCGGTTGCTGCGCTCACAGCGAAGGCGAAGGTCTACCCCATGATGATCTGGGGCACTCTGGTCATGGCCGCGCCCACGTTCCTGCTGACCCTCCCGCCTTCGCCCACGATGCTGCTCACCTACATCCTGCTGATGTCCATCGGCGAGGCCATGTGGCAGCCCCGGTTCCTCCAGTGGGTCGCGGAGATCGCGCCCGAAGGCCAGACAGGCCTCTACATGGGCATCGGCCAGTTCCCCTGGTTCCTCACCAAGGTCCTGACCGGCCTCTACTCCGGGTACTTCCTGGCCCGGTACTGCCCCATGGTGGGCCCCCAGAACACCCAGACCATGTGGCTCTTCTACGCGCTGATCGCCATGGTGAGTCCCATCGCACTCTGGCTGGCCCGAGGCTGGATGCGCGGGGGCGCCGGCCGCAAGGCCCTGGGGTAGAACCACAATGGCGCACCGCAGGCTCGGCCGCTACACCCTAGTTGAGCGCATCCGCACCGGTGGCATGGCCGAGATCTGGCGCGGGCTCGCCGAGGGCCCCGGAGGCTTCCTGCGCAAGGCGGCGATTAAGGTAATCCTGCCGGGCTACGCGGAGGATGAGGACTTCTTGCAGATGTTCATGGACGAGGCGGCCATCGCTGCCCGCCTCACCCACTCGAACATCGCCCAGATCCACGACTTCGACGTCGTCGACGGGACGGCCTACCTGGCGATGGAATACGTGGAGGGCAAGGATCTACGCACGGTCCTGGAGACAGCAGCGCGCGTCCGTGCCCCGATCCCCTGGGACGTGGCCGCGGGGATCGCGTTGGAGGTGGCCAAGGGACTCTACTACGTCCACACCCTCCGAGAGGCCAGCCGCCCCCTGTCCATAGTCCACCGGGACATCAGCCCCCAGAACCTCATGGTGAGCTATACCGGCGAAGTCAAGATCGTGGATTTCGGCATCGCCCGAGCGGCCAAGCGCACAGCGGTGACCCGCGCGGGAGAGGTGAAGGGAAAATGCGCGTACATGTCCCCGGAGCAGGCCCTCGGGCGCATGGTGGATGCGCGTACGGATCTGTTCTCCCTGGGCGTGGTGCTCTGGGAGCTGCTCACAGGGCGGCGGCTCTTTGGGGGCGAGACCCCCGCTGAGACCGTGGCCCGCTTGGTCAGGACCGTGGTGCCTCCCCCCCACGAGCTGCGACCGGATCTGCCCCGGGAGCTCTCGCCCCTGGTCCTCAAGGCCCTGGCCCGTGACCCCAGCGACCGCTACTCGAACATGCTGGTGTTCTACGACACCCTGTCCCGCTTCCTCTTCGAACGGGAGCGCTTCCCAGGATCCCACCGCCTCGCAGCGTGGCTGAGGGAACTCTTCCCCGACGAGTTCGAGGCCCACGCCCAGGGAGAGAGCGACGGCATCCTCCCGGGCATCGACACCGGGCCCATCGAAATCACGGAACTGGACACGGGGGAGTGGAAACTCCTTCAGGAGGAGCCCACGGAGGAGGAAATCGAGGTCACCCGCCCGATGACGGCCGCCGAAGATGCTCGACACCTGCGCCTTCGGCTTGGTCGCGGCTCGGATTCCATTGGTCTTGGCGCTGGGGAAGCGCTCGACGAGCGGTCTGTCGACGACTCTTTCGTCGCGTGGGACGCGGCACAACCCGAGGTCCGGAGCGCGGCAGAGCCCTTCCCCGCGCTCCGCCGCACCGCTGCCCGTACCGTGGTCATCTACCTCCTCCTTGCGTTCGCCGGGGTCGGGATCGCAGTGGGCACCTGGGCCTGGACCCTGGGCCTGGGGCCGTTTGCAAAAGATCCACTGGCGCCGCCCGTGGTGGTGCTGGAGGATGCGACCGTGGAT
>CAYOTU010000145.1:0-8988 GCA_964406905.1 uncultured Myxococcales bacterium
ACTGTCCGCAGGATCCTCCGCAGCCGTCGCCGTCGCACTCCCGGCCGTCGCACGCGGTGAACTCGCAGGCCCCGAAAATGCAGGACTCACCGCAATCGCACTCTCCGCAAGATCCTCCGCAGCCATCATCCCCGCACTCCCGACCATCGCATACGGTGAACTCGCAGAGCCCTTCCTCGCATGTCTCGCCGCATCCGCACTCTCCGCAGGATCCTCCGCAACCGTCGGCTCCGCACTTTCGATCGTTACATTCAGGCTCGCAGAGGTTCGAATAGGAGGCCCCGATCGGGTCTTCCTCGTCGCAGGCAGCGTGGAGCATCAAGACGAGGAGCAGGGCGAGCTGTGCGAGCGGGCGACGATTCATCCGTTCATCTCCCAACGGTGCTGATTCCTGTCGGCGTCAATGCAGGAACGATACCAAACACCGACCGGTTTGACAACGCGGAATTGTCTGTGCTCCGGACCCGCCGCTTCGTCCGACTGGTTACGATGTTACGTGAGCGACCGCAACTGGCCAGATGTCCCTGGAGATCGACAAACCTCCTGTATTTGTTGTGATATTTGAATGAGCGAGGGCCCGTTTCCGAGGCGTTACGTTCTCAAAAGACGCTCCGCGAGAAGCGCGGCTGCCGGGCGCAATTCGTTGTTCTTCATGCACAAATGCGAACCTGTACAGGGTTGGCATGCCCCTTGCTCAGGTAGAGGAATAGAGGCCGGGGACGTTCCCGGCCCGCCGGACGCTCGGAGGAGCAAAAAGGGGGTTGCCATGAAGAGGGAAGAGATGGTTTGCAGCGTGGTTACCGTGGTTATCGCCATTGTGTTGGTCGCTGTGCCCGGTATCCCGGTGAGTGCCGTCGCCGAGGAGGTTGGCTCAGACACCGTCAAGCTGGAGGTGGTGCCGATCGACGACGAGGGCGTCATCGAGTTCATCCCGATCCGGGCTGAGGTGTCGTGGGATCCCGCGGAGATCGAGATCAAGTTCGTGCCGGGTTCGCCACAGTCCGTCCCCGCAGTCCAGGTGCGGTTGCTCCCGGCTCCGCATCGGACCTCTGCCCCCAGGACATGGTCGTCCCCGGGGCCGGATCCCATGGACACTTCTTATCCTGTCCGGCACCGGGAGATCGCCGCGTCCGCACCGACCCTCGATGCCGATCCAGCGGTGACGGGCGTCGAGGTGCGCATCGGCGCGTTGGCACCCCGGCCTCGGCGCGTCCCCGAGCGGCTGCGCCTGGTGCCTTACTCAGTTGGGACGCCCCGCGCGTTGAGGACCTGTAGGAGTTCGCGTGTTTGGTGAACTCTTCGCATTGTTTACCTCTTCGCGAGGATTTCGGTTGCGCGCCTGTTCGGATCGACGATACCATCGGAGTCTATGCGGGCATGGCGATGCGGTTGAGTGGTGCTAGGGTATGCTACGGCATGGAGGTTACGTCGGGTGTCCAGCGTGTTCGAGACATCTGGAAGGAGGGCGATGTTGGCTGCTTTTCCTGAGACCAAAAAGATATCCCGACGACGTCGTCTATGCCTGTGTCTCCTGGTGTCTCTCGTCTTCCCGGTGGTTCTGGGAGGATTCTGCCACCTCGCGTCCGGTGAAGAGCACGCACCGCTCCGCCACCCCCCCGCTACCCTCCCCGGGATGTCGCAAAATCCCGGGCGATCCTCCGACCGGACCCTCACCACCGGAATTCTCCAGGTTCGGGCACTGGATCTCTCTCGAAAGGAAGTCGTCGCGGAAGTGACCATTGACGGTCGGGCCGCGGGCGTCACCCCGTTCGACGAGAGCGTCCGGACCGGGAAGCATCGAGTCCGTATCAAGGGTTCGACAGGGTCCTGGAGCCGCGGGGTGAGGATCCGCCCCGGGGAGACCACGGCGATCGATGCGATTCTTCTCAGGAAGCGCATGGTACGACTGGCCTTCGGCGCGTCCGAGGGGATGTTGGTCCACAAGGGAAAAGCTTACCGAACCCATGTCGCGCCGGACATCTCCATCGGGCTGCGCTTCGATCGGTGGGTGGCCGACCTGACGGTCTTCGCGTTCGCAGAGCAGCCACACCACGTCTTCGTCCGACCTGGGATCATGTTTCACGCCCTGGATCGTCTCTATTTTCGCGGGGGTTTCCCGATGCGGGTGTGGGACGGGTTCGAGGCGGGGTGGACCATGGGACCCGGCTGGCGATTCATGCGCTATCGCTTCTCGTTTTTCATCGAGGCCCTGTTCTCCGTCTATTTTCGTAACGGATTCGACACGGTCCCGATGGAACTGCACGGGGGGATCGAGTTTTTGATGTGAGAAAGCCTGCCCCGAGCACCGGAGGAGGAGACCGATGAGGATCGCCCAGGGAATAGTTTGCCCAGCGAGCCTTGGGCTGCTGGCGCTGCTCGTAGGAATGGCTGGCTGTGCAGGCGACTCCTGGACCTTGAAGCGCGTCGACCGCTGGCCCTGGAAGGCGGACCGGGACACAGTCACGAGCGTCTTTCTCCAGCCGACGGCCGGACTCGTCGGATACGAAAGAGGAAAGGAAGGCCTCCTTCTGTATCGGATTTCGGATCGGCGGCTTGTCTTCGACTTCAACGGGGGGCGTCCGTCAACCGTCATCCTGAATGGTGATGGAGACGGGGTCATCTACTATCGTTCGGGATTCGATCCCCAGTACTTCCGGTTCCCCGATGAGACTCCCTTCCGGTTCTTCGGCAACCTGCACTGGGCCCTGCCGCGTCCCCGTCATGGGGGATACGTGCTCGGCACCCGTCATGGGATCTTTTTTGCGAGCAAGGGAGATGAGTCCGAAGAAGGGGTGGCTTTCCAATTCGAGAAAATCGGCTCCGACTTTTCCCCCGGCAATTCCCAGATCTGTCCCTTCGCTTTACACCCGGACGAGAAGTGGATTGTCAGTTGGCAGCACGCAGAGAAAACGTCGTCCGCGATCGTATCGGATCTTACGACCGGCGAGACAGTAGCGACCCTCGACACCGTGTCCGGGGACGGATCCCTCGTCCATGGGGCGTTCTCCCCGGACGGGACGCGGTTCGCCGTGGCCCGACCTGACGGGCGGTTGCGGATCTGGTCGGTGAAGACCTGGGAGGTTCTGGCCGACATTCACCTCTTCGACCCCCAGGGGGAGGAAGACCAAACTGCACCAGTCGTGGCCTTCGCACCATGGGGAGATCTTCTGGCCGTCGCGCTGGAGTCGAGGCGGGAAGTGGTCCTCCTGGATTTGGTCGACGAAGAGCGGCTGGGCGTCCTCGAAACTCGTGTCGGAAAGCTGAAAGCGCTTGGTTTCACTGAAGGGGGGCGGTTCTTGCGCGTGGTTGGCCTCAAGGGGATGGAGACCTGGGGCGACGTGGCCGGGAGCTGGCTGCAGCACGAGAAGGAGCGCATCATCCGGACTGCCCACGCGCTGGACCGGGAGCGCTATCACAAGATAGAGAAGCTGTCCCGGCCCTGCGGTGAGTTCGAGACCAACGCTATGTACGAGAAGCGCCTCCAGCGGGTAGCGTACGAGCGGAACCGGATCGAGCGGGACTACCGCAAGCGAAAGAAGCTGGCCAAGAAGGAGATCCTGGGCCGGATCGCCGCGTTCCAGACAGCGACCCGCCACCCGGCGGACCTGACCACTGAGATCGGGCGGTACCACCCGAACTCGCAGCGCTTCCCGGTGGAGATCCTGGAGACGGGGCAGGTCCAGAACGTCGACGTGTCCCTCTCCGCGGCGCGAGACTTCAAGGCCCGCGCGACGGAGGGACAACTCAAGGCCACCGGACGGCGCTTCCTCTCCAGCGCGAAGGAGCGCTGGGTGTACGTGGACCTGGTCCTCACGGACGCGGTCTCCGGGAAGGAGTACCCGGTTGGCGGTGACATACGGGGGGACTTGCTCAAGCAGCCCCCATCGAAGCTCGTCTTTTCCCAAGACGTCTACTTCAACGACAAGACAGGCAACAGCGACGGGGTTCTGGACGCGGGGGAGACAGGGAAGCTATTCGTCAGGCTCCGAAACGAGGGCAAGGGGTCAGCGCCGGATGTCGTCGTGCATGCGGATATCTCTGGCGATCCGCTGATCCACATCCAGCATCCCCCCGGCCATTTCGACGTCGGCGCGCTGGGCCCCGGTGATGAAACGAGGCTGTATCTGGAGATGTCCGGTGAGGAGCTGCTCCCGGACGGATTGATCCTGGTGAAGCTGCGCGCTGAGGATGCGCTCAACTTCTCCGCCAGCCCCTCGGTGTTCCGACTCAGCACTCGCAAGCTCCCGCACCCCGAGATGGTCCTGGCGGAGTACTGGATCAACGACTCCGTCGGTGAATACGCGATGGGAAACGGCAACAAGAACGTCGAGCCGAACGAGGGTATCGAGCTGAACCTCCTGGTCAGAAACGACGGGCCCGGTCGTGCCGTGGATGTGGTCGCCACGCTCTACACCGAGGTCGGGGAGGTGATCCTCTCCAAGTCCCGGGAGGAGGTGGGTGACCTCGCTTCCGGGAAAAAGCGGACGCTCTCCATGCACTTCAAGGTCCCCGCTGGTTACGGGGGCCCAAACAAGCTGCCGTTCCGTCTGGTCCTGACCGACGCGCGGGACCGATTCACCCGGATCCACACGGTGACGCTTCCTATGGGTGAGTACATCCCGCGTGTGGGGGTCCTGACACATCGCTCGGGTCGCGACGGGTTCGAGGCGATCACACCTGTCGATGTACCGCCGGAAACGGCCCGGCCCATTGCACGCCCCGGATCAACCGCCTTGGTGGTCGGGATCTCCCGGTACCAGCCAAAGCCGATGCCAGAGGTCATCGGGGCCCGCCGGGACGCGCAGGCCATGGAGGGATACCTGAAGTCCATGGGCTTTGACTCCATCACGACGCTCCTGGACCAGGACGCCACGGGGACGCGGATTCGGAACGCCATAGCGAGGGCCCTCTCCGGACTCGGACCGGAAGGGGACTTCCTCCTCTTCTTTTCAGGCCACGGCACGACCGATGCGCTGAAGGAGGCCTACCTCGTCCCCTACGACGCGGTCACGGACGACCTCCCAGGGACCAGCCTTGGGATCAGGGATCTCGTGCAGCAGATCGGCCGGACCCGGGCCAGGAACCGGGTGGTCATCGTCGACGCGTGCTTCGCAGCCGGTCTGGGAGAGGACCGGCCCATGGTGAACCACCGCTCCGTGGAGACCGGGGAGGTCGCCTTGCTCACAGCGACGGGCCCAGGTCAGCTCTCGAACCCTCTCAAGGGCAAGGGGCACGGACTGTTCACCTACTACCTCCTGGACGGGCTGCACGGCCTTGCCGACGATCTGGGAGACAGGGACGGCACCGTGACCCTCGGTGAGATCTACGACTACGTCTCCCAGATTGTCCCCAAGGAGGCGAAGAGGATTCGCCCGCAACCTCTTCAGGAGCCGCTATACATCGGACCGACACAAGGGAGGGCCTTCGAGATGATGCGCCTGCGCTGACCGGGGTTCGGTCAGTTCAGCTCGGAGGGGGGAGGAGGCTTCTGGTCTCGGTACGCGTCGATGTTGATCCCGAACGTTTGTACCCAACGGTGGATCTGCTCCCGCTTTCGTCCCATCTCCCGTCCGACCGCGGCGATGTTTCCGCGATGTCGGGCCAGAGCGTCCCGGAGCGCCTCCGGGGTTGGGCGGGCCCGCGGTGGTAAAACGCGGTGGTCGGCAGGGGTAGCGTCCTTCTGTCCCGGCTCGGCGACGTTGGCGGAGAGTTCAGGCGAGACGAGTTGGTCGCCCCTGCCGCGGCGGGCGGCGAGCAGGTGATCCTGGATTTTCTGCGGGAGGTCGTGGATAGAGAGCGACTCGCCAGCCACAAGCCGTGTCTTGAAGCGTTCTGCCAGGCTCTTGAGTTCCCGCACGTTTCCAGGCCACGGGTAGATGAGGAGCGCCTCCATCAGGTCCGCATCCGCGTTCAGCCTTTGCTGGGCCGTTTTTTTCAGGAAATGGGTCCAGAGTACGGGGATGTCCTCGCGACGCGTGCGGAGAGGAGGGACCTCGATGGCGTGCTGGTTCAGCCGGAAAAACAGGTCCGAACGGAAGTTGTTGTCATCGACCGCGGCTTGCAGGTCCCGATTGGTCGCGGCCACTACTCGCGCGTTGCACTTTCGCGGGGTGGCCTCCCCCATCCGGATCACCTCCTTGCGGTCGATGGCCCGCAGGAGCTTTACCTGGATGGCGGTGGAGATCTCCCCTATTTCGTCGAGGAACAGCGTCCCGTCCGTTGCGGTCTCGAAGTACCCTTTCCGGTCCGCGGTCGCGCCGGAGAACGCACCCCGGACGTGACCGAAGAGCTGGCTGTCCACCAAGGTCTCCGTGGTAGCGTTGAGGTTCACTGGAAGGAGGGGCCCCTGCCGGCCGCTGGTCGTGTGGATCGCCTCCGCTACCAGCTCCTTGCCGCAGCCGCTCTCCCCCGTCACGAGCGCAACCAGATCCGAGGACGCACATTCCATGATCGCCTGTCGGACAGCGTGGAGCGCAGCCGACCTGCCCACCATGCCCATCTCCTGCGGATCGGTCGCCGGCTCCGGGGTGCGGGGGCAGTAGACCAGAAGCGAGTCCCCGATCCTGATCACCTCCTGGCCTTTCAGGTGGGCCTTCGCTGTCCGCTGCCCATTCACCCATGTGCCGTTGCTGCTCCCCTTGTCCTCGATCCAGGCTTCGGATGTGCGCCCGCGGCAATCGATGTGGAGGTGCGCCTGGGAGATAGCGGAGTCATGGATCCATACGTTGGCGCCCGCTATCCGGAAATGCGAGTCCTCGTCCGGGGTCCTCCCCAGCCAGACTTCTCCATCCCCGAGGTCCAGGAATCTGTCCACCGCGTCGTTGTCAGGGGATGCGATGATTCGCAGGCCCATCGTGCAGGAGAGCCGACGCAGCATCTTATCAGCGTCGATCAGGAGATCTCGCTTCTTGGTCTTCGCCATGGTTGCGCATCCTCCCGGGTCGTGAACGCCATTGTACCCGATACGACGCCAAGCTCAACGGTCAGGTCAATGCGGGTCGTTCTGGTACGGGACGTTGACAACGAGGTGGCTCCGGTGGTGCAATAGCTTGGCGGACCAGCGACAACGGAGGCGTCATGCACCGGAGCGGCGGCATCATGGGTTCTCGGATCCTGCTGATCGCTTTGTTGTTTGTTCTCATCGCCCCCCCGATAGCGCGGGCGGAGCGCTGGGCCGTGCTGGTGGGGCTCGACCGGTACAATGACCCGACGATTACCGAGATCACAGGTGCGGTGAACGACGCGGAGAGCCTGAAGACTGCGCTCCAGGAACACCTCGGCGTGCCCGAGAAGAATATCCTCGTCTACGTCAGCAGCGCGTCCGACCCGGGCCGGTTGCCCAAGATCGGAAATCTGATTCGGGGCTTCGAGTACATAGCGTCGAAGGCCGCCCCCGGGGACGAGTTCATCCTGTTTTTCGCTGGCCACGGGATGCACCGGGGCGGAGAGAGCTACCTGATGGCCTGGTACACGCAGCGGGGGGCGCTGCAAGAGACAGCGTTCTCACTCAGGGATTTGCGGAAGCACCTGGTGAAGATCCGGGCCTCGAGAAAGCTCGTGCTCCTGGATGCGTGTAGGGACGACCCGGAGAAGGCCCGGGCCGCGGCGGCGGACAACCCGATGGACAAGGGGTTCGCCCAAGGGGTCCGGGGGATCGCGGTGGAGGAGCGGGCGGTGCCGGGGCGCGACTCTGTGATCGTGGTGCTGACCGCCAGCAGCCCGGGGCAGCGCGCATACGAGAACCTTGTAGAGAAGCGGGGTTTCGTCTCGTACTTGGTGGAGAAGGGCCTCGCGGGCGCCGCGGCGGACGACGCGGGCCGGGTCACGGTGCAGTCGCTGATTACGTACCTGGATCGGACGGTACCGGACGCGGTGAAGCGCCGGACCGGCCTGGACCAGACGCCGTCGGTCCTCTCGATGAAGGGGCCGGACCCCGGTGCGTGGGTCCTGGCGACGCGGAAGATCGACATCAAGAAGAGAGTGAGAGAGCTGAAGCGGAAGCTGGAGCAGCACGCGGCCCAGGTCGATCGTGACTGGCAACCCATCCGGGACCTCGTCCGCCAGGTCGGCGAAGTGCTCGCTGTCCGCCCCTTGGTCGAGGAATTCCTGGCAAAGTACCAAAACGATCCGCTCGGGAACCCGCGGGAAGCGGATGCGAAGCGTCTGCTCGATAAACTGGCCCACACGGTCGCTGCAGCGATAGCGGGCTACATACGTACAGAGCCGGGTTGCTTCCAGATGGGCTCCCCTGCGAACGAGCCGGGCCGTGACAACGACGAGAAGCGGCACCGGGTCTGCATCAGCCGCGCGTTCTACCTGAAGTCCACCGAGGTTACGCAGCAGGAGTGGCAGGACTTGATGGGGAACAATCCGTCGCACTTCAAGAGCTGCGGCGGGACCTGTCCCTTGGAGACCGTGAACTGGTACGAGGCGCTTGCGTACTGCAACGCGCTGAGCCGGTCCGAGGGTCTGCCCGAGTGCTATACGCTCTCGGGCTGCGGCGGCAAGAAGGCCGGGAATGGCATGGAGTGCGAGAAGGTGCGCTTTGTGGGGCTCTCGTGCGCGGGCTATCGTCTGCCCACCGAGGCTGAGTGGGAGTACGCTGCTCGTGCCGGGACGAGCACAGCTTTCCATACTGGTCGTTGCATTTCAACAGATGAGGCGAACTACAACGGGAATTACCCGCAGGAGGGGTGTCCGAAAGGCAAGTATCGAGAAAAAACGATTGCTGTAGGATCGTTGGCCAGAAATGCGTGGGGTTTGTTTGACATGCATGGCAATGTCTGGGAGTGGTGCTGGGATTGGTATGGGGATTATGCGGGGAATGCCAGTGACCCCTTGGGGGCTGACGCGGGCTCCCTCCGGGTGCTACGGGGCGGCTCCTGGGACTACTTCGCCAGGCTCGTGCGGGCGGCGTATCGCTTCTGGGGCGCGCCCGGCTACCGCAACTACTTCCTGGGCTTTCGGCCTGCGAGGTCGATCCCTTGA
>CAYOTU010000146.1:0-8857 GCA_964406905.1 uncultured Myxococcales bacterium
AGGAGCGAAACATGAGCCAGATCGTGACACTCAAGGACGTGAGCAAAATCTACCCTCTGGGAAAGCTGGAGGTCCAGGCCCTCTCGGACGTGGACATGACCATAACCCCGGGGGAGTTCACCACCATCGCAGGGCCGTCGGGCAGTGGCAAGACGACCCTCCTCAATCTCGTGGGTTGCGTGGACACCCCCACAGCGGGCCGGGTCGTGGTGGACGGGCGTGACACGGGCACCCTGTCGGACACGAAGCTCACGAAACTACGACTGGAGGTCCTGGGCTTCATCTTCCAGTCCTTCAACCTCATCGGGGTCCTGGACGCGTTCCAGAACATCGAGTTCCCTCTGCTCCTGCAAGGGAAGCTGTCTCGAAAGGAACGCGCCCTCCGGGTGAACGATCTCCTGGAGAAGGTAGGCCTGCATGAGCACGGGCACCACCGTCCCAACGAACTGAGCGGTGGCCAACGGCAGCGCGTCGCCATCGCGCGAGCCCTGGTTACCCACCCGAAGATCGTCCTGGCCGACGAGCCCACCGCAAACCTGGACAGCGCTACGGGAAATCAGATCGTCGACGTGATGAAGGCGATCAACACGGAGCAAGGCACAACCTTTATCTTCTCCACCCACGACACGCGGGTTATGGCCCACGCTGACAGGGTGATCCGACTGGAAGACGGGCGCGTGACGGAGGACGGGACATGCTCCTGATCCGCATCGCACTCCGCAACATCCTGGCGACGCCGGTGCGCACCCTGATCATAGGCGTGCTCGTGATCTTCGGCACGGTGCTGGTCGTGGTGGGCGGAAGCCTCCTGTCAACCCTCGACGGCACCATGGCCAAGAGCGTCGTGGGCAGCGTCTCGGGACATCTACAGATCTACAGCAAGGACGCGCGCGACAAGCTGGCCCTCTTCAACCCACCCTCGGGCACTCCAGATATCGGCCACATCGAGGACTTCGCCAAGCTGAAGGAAGTCGTCATGGGGGTTCCTGGGGTCGAGGCCGTGATCCCCATGGGCACGGATCTGGCCATGGTCTACTCGGGGAACATCCTCGATCACCGCCTGGCAGAGCTGAAGGAGGCCATCGCTGCGGGGGACGACGCGCAGGTCCGGGTCATCGCGGCCCACATCCGGTCGATCATCGAAATGCTCCGTGAACAGGTGGGGAAGCTGGACGGCTTCGCGCGTAGCGAAGCGCTGACCGAGGAAGCCATCGTCGAGCCCGAAGACATCGAGCGTGCGGTCTCCGACACGTTCTGGCGGGAGTTCGAAGAAGATCCCCTCCCCGCTATCGAATTTCTCGAGAACAAACTCACACCCCTGGCCATGGACGAGAAGATGCTGTGGCTCCGTTACATCGGGACCGACACAGCGGCCTTTGACGAGTTCTTCGACATGTTCGAGATCGTCAAGGGCGAGATGATCCCGACGGGGCGGCGCGGCTTCCTCTTCTCCGACCGGATGTACGAGCGCCAGGCCAAGCACTCCATTGCCCGCCGCCTGGACCGGATCAAGGAGCTGAGGGAGCAGGAGCGCTTCATCGAGACCGATCCCAAGACCGAGAACCTCGTCAAGCAGAACACCCGCCAGTACAACGAGATCCTGGTGGAGCTGGACGGCCCGTCCAAGGCAGCGCTGACCTCCGCACTCCAGGCGCTCGAGGGCACCCCCGACGAGACGAACTTGAAGGCCCTCCTCGCGTCTTTCCTCGATATGGACGACGACAACTTCGATGAACGCTACGCGTTCTTCTACGAAGAGATAGCGCCACACCTGATCCTCTACAAGGTCCGCATGGGGGACAGCCTCACCATCACGACCCTGGATCGGAGCGGGTACCTGACCAACGTCCTGGTAAAGGTCTGGGGCACCTATAAATTCAAGGGCCTCGAAAAGTCCATGCTCGCGGGCGTCTACAGCCTCATGGATCTGATGACCTATCGGGATCTGTACGGCTACATGACCGAGGATCGCCGGGAGGAGATCGAACAGATCCAGGAGGACGCGGGGGTCGAGCGCTATAACCGCGGCGCTGCTGAAGACGCGCTCTTCGGCGGGGACGACGACGGACAGATCCAGGTGGTAAACGCAACGGGCTTCGACGAATTCGCGGGCATCGACATGACCGACGGTGGGAAACGCTACGACGAGGCGTTGATGAGCCGGGTCTACACCAGGCCCGAAATCGAGAGCGGGGTCGTGATCCAGGCCGCGGTGCGCCTGGACTCTATGGACCGCCTCGACGAAGCAAAGGCGGAGATTCAGGCCCGCCTGAACGCGGCAGGACTGAACGCGCAGGTCGTAGACTGGCGCGCGGCTTCGGGCATGGTGGGCCAGTTCATCGGAGTGATCTGGGCCGTACTGGTGAGCGCCATCTTCATCATCTTCCTGGTGACCCTGGTGATCGTCAACAACTCCATGGTCATGGCCACACTGGACCGCACCCGGGAGATCGGGGCCATGCGAGCCATCGGCGCGCAGAAGCGCTACATCCTGACCATGCTGGTGATCGAGTCCCTTGTCCTGGGCTTCGGCTTCGGCCTCATCGGGGTGCTCCTCGGCTCGGGCCTGGTCCTCGCTATAGGCCAGATAGGGATCCCCGCGTTCACCGACGAGCTGTACTTCCTCTTCGCTGGTCCGGCCCTGTACCCGGTGCTGAAGGCTGCGCACTTCCTGGTGGCCTTCGGCGTGGTGATGGCGGTGGTGGTAACCTCGGTCTTCTATCCGGCCCGGCTGGCCATGAAGGTCCAGCCCGTAGAAGCCATGGGCAAGGAGGACTGATATGGGACGCCTTTTCCTTATTGCGGTCCGCTCCCTCCTGGCCAATAAACGGCGCAACCTCGTCCTGGGCAGCGCCATCGCTGGCGTCACCATGCTCCTGACCCTCATGGGCGCGGTGGGCGCGGGGATCCAGCACACCATGATCGAGGCGGGGACCGCGTTGGTCTCTGGCCACGTCAACGTCGGCGGGTTCTACAAAATCTCATCGGGGCGCCCCGCACCGGTCCTCACGGGCCGCGCACAGCTCCTGGCGGACGTGGAGGCCGAGGTCCCCGACGCGCGGCTCATCGTGGACCGCACCCGGGGCTTCGGGAAGCTGGTCAGCGAGACCGACTCGGTCCAAGCGGGGCTCACGGGGATCGACATCACCCGGGATCGGGAGATCCTGCGGGTGGTGCAGATAGCGGAGGGGAACGTGGAGGATCTGGCCCGCCCCCGCACAGTGATGCTCTACCAGAAACAGGCGGAGCGCCTGGATGTCGGCGTGGGGCGGAGCCTCACGATCACCGCGCCGGTGCTGCGGGGCCGCAACAACTCCCTGGACGTAGAGGTGGTGGCCATCGCCAAGGACCTGGGCCTCCTCTCGATTATGAACTGCTACGTATCCAAGGACATCACCACAGACCTCTACCTGCTGGACCGGGACACCACGGGCGTCATCCAGATCCGCCTCGACGATCCCGATGACTCGGACACAGTCGCTGAGCATCTGCGCACCTCCCTGGCCGAGCGGGGCTACCGCGTCATGGAGAAGATGGACGGAGCCTTCTACCACAAGTTCCAGACCGTAGCGGGCGAGGACTGGACCGGGCTCAAACTCGACATCACGACCTGGGAGGATGAGCTGTCCATGATGGAGTGGACCATCAAGACCTTCTCCACGATCACCTGGCTCCTCACGGGGATCCTCCTGGTGATCATCATCATCGGCGTAATGAACACGCTCTGGATCAACATCCGTGACCGCACCCGGGAGATCGGCACCCTGCGGGCCATCGGCATGCGGCGCCACAAGGTCCTGATCATGGTGCTCCTGGAGGTGGCGATCCTCTCTGTGGTGTTCACCGCGGCGGGGGTCGGCCTCGGGGCTGCGGGATCCCAACTCATCAACGCACTGGAGATCCCGGTCTCGACGGGGTTCCAGATCTTCCTGATGTCCGACACCCTGAAGCTGGTGTTGGACATGGACAGCATCGCGTCGGCCCTCTTCTGGATTCCCGTGGCCATCACGACGTTCTCCCTCTTCCCGGCCCTGCGCGGGGCCAGGTTGAAGCCAATCACAGCGATTCACCATGTCGGATAGGAGCAAGACCATGCGGCGAACCCTCCTGTTGACCATCCTCTTCATCTTCGCTGGCGCAGGCACATCCCTTGCCCTGGACGCGGCCGGGGTCAAGGGCCTCCTGGAGCGCCTCGACGAGCGGCAGCGAAACACCGGCGACTACAAGGCCCTGGCCTACGTGGAGACCCGGGAGCGAGGCAAGAGCGACCGGGTCCTCGAGTCGGTGATCTATCGGCGGGACGAGAAGGATCACCTGATGATCCTGATCATCAAGCCCAAGTCAGAGCGGGGGAAAGGCTACCTGAGGAGGGACAAGAACCTCTGGATGTATGACCCGAGCGTCGGGCGCTGGGAGCGGCGCACCGAGCGGGAGCGCATCGCAGGCACGGACAGCCGTCGTGCGGACTTTGACGAGAGCCGACTTGTGGATGAATACGACGCGGAGTACGTCGGTGAGGAGAAACTCGGCAGATTCAAGGTCCACCACCTGAAACTGGTGGCCAAAAACGACGCGGACGTCCCCTACCCCGTCGAAGAGCTCTGGGTGGACGTGAAGACCGAGAACGTGCTGAAGACCCAGGAGTTCGCGGCCAGCGGCAAGCTGATGCGCACCACGTACACGCCCAAGTGGAAGCGCCTCTACAGCGAGTCCAAGGGCGAGGACATCTGGTACCCGGGTGAGATCCGGATCTACGACGAGGTCGAGAAGGACAACTCGACCCTGATCGTAATGAAATCCGTGGACCTTCGGTCTCTTCCTGCGAACATCTTCACCAAGGCGTGGTTGGAGAGCAAATCAAGATGAAACATCTGCTCGTCGTCGTTGCGCTACTCCTCGCCGCGCCGGCCGCGGCCCAGGATCGCCCCGACGAGACCGACATGTTCGGCGGCGGCGGCCCCATAGTCCCCGATGAGGAGGTCCGTGACGCTGCCCTCTTCGGGGAGGAGGCCACAGGCGAGGTAAAGGAAAACCGGGCCCTCCTGGACGACGACCGCCTCCAGATCGGCGGGATGCTCTACCTGCGCTTCATGACCGGGTTCCTAGAGGATCAAAGCGGCAAAAAGGACCGCTGGAGCACTCTATCCAACCCCAACCTCCTGGACGTCTACCTAGACGGACGTCCCAACGACCGAATCCGGGCCTTCGTGCGGGGGCGCCTGTCCTACGACCCTGTCTCCGGCTTCCCTCCGTCCTACATGGAAGGCTACCAGCAGGCGAAGACCATGGCCGAGGCCGTGGGCGAGGAGATCCCGGCCCTGCCCGACCTGAACGAGCCCGACGCTACCCTGGACCAGCTCTGGCTCAAGTTCGACGTGGCCAGGCGAGTCTGGCTCACCATCGGCAAGGCCCCGGTACGATGGGGTGCGACCCGACTGTGGAACCCCGCGGACATCATCAACGCCACGCGCCGCGATCCCCTGGCGTTCTTCGACCAACGCGGCGGCGTACCGATGATCAAGGTCCACGTCCCCATCGAGTCCCTGGGCTGGAACATCTACCTCCTGACCCTCATGGATCAGGCGCAGACCTTGGAGGGCGTGGGCGGCGGTGGCCGCTTGGAGATGGTCTTCTCCACGATGGAGTTGGGCCTCTCAGCCACCGCGCGCAAGGACCGGGACGTGCTGACGGCCCTGGACTTCTCGGCTGGAGTATGGGACCTCGACATCACCGGAGAAGTGGGGCTCTCAGTCCTGACCAACTCAAAGAACCTGCGCCCCGGGGTCCTCGCAGACGATCTCCACCTCCAGGCGTCCCTGGGCCTGAGCTACGGCCTCCGCTACGGAGACGAGGACACCCTCTACATCGGCGGCGAATACTTCTTCAACCCGGATCAGTGGACCGACTGGCAGGACTACTCAGCCGCGTTCTCCGCGGGCCTGGCGGGCATCGAGGGCAGCGCACCATATCGGCCCTTCTACCTGGGCCGCCACTACGGAGCGATGTTCCTCTCTCTGCCCGCGCCAGGCTCCTGGGACGACGTAGTCTTCACCCTGACAGGCATGGGCAACTTCACGGACATGAGCTTCCTGGCCCGCTTCGACACCAGCATAACAGTGCTGACCTACCTGACGATCCAGGCCTACATCCAGGGCCACATGGGCCGAAAAGGCGGCGAGTTCCGCTTCGGCTTCGACGAGATCCCCATCACCAACCCCGCGACCGGCCTCTCCATGGACCTGCTCATCGCGTATCCGTATCAGCTCGTGGACGTTGGCGTGAACCTCCGGGTAAATTTCTAGAGGTAATCGGGGCTGAAGCCCCTCCCACGGGATCAGGACACGGAACTATCGCATCATGGCGGCTCCGATTCAGATCTCGACCCGGCCGCCGGTCGGTAGGTACTGTAGCCGGTCTCCCATGACGCGCTTCAACACCCGGTACGCCTTCAGCCCCGTGCAATGTCCTGTGTAAACCTTCTCCACGGAGTACTCCAGGATCTGCCTCCCGATGGCTTCCACCTCGCTGGCCGAGCCGGCCATGAGATTCAGGAGCGGGAAACCGATCAGGTGAAAGCCGCCGAAGACGGCCCGGATGGGGACCCCCTCGAACCGCCGGGCGATTGCGTCCACCATGTTCAGGATGCCCCGGTGCGAGCACGCCGTGAAGACGAACAGACCCGCCTCGTCCCGTTGTCACGTTGTTCGGCGAACGTCAGTCGCCTCACAACTGCCAGAAAAGAAAGGGAACTGCTCGGCCGGAGGCCCCCAAAAAGACCCCTTCGGCAAGTTCAGGACAGGCTGGTCCTCTTTAACATAGAAACGGAGAGAGAATCGGCCCGAATCGGGCCGGAATGGGGGTGCTGGCGATCTGGCGGGTCCTTTTTCGGGGGCTGTTTTGGAGAGGGTCTGGAAGCGGAGATCCCCTTGGGGACAGGCGGAGATGCGGGTTTGGGTGGTCTGGACGGACTCTCCCTCCGCGTGGGCGGAGAGAGAGTTCGAAACTGGACGTTTGGTGGAGGGTGTGAGGCTGGGGGTGAAAGCTCTCCGTTTTTGCCGATGTTGCCGTGCGTAAACTGGAAGATGCCAGAATCATACAGTAAATGCAGATTCTTTCGCCTCGCCAAAACAGAGAGCCGTTTTACCCCGGGCACCACGCGCCCCAATCGACATGGCTGGGGGTGAACTTTTTCGCCGATTTCCCGCGTCCTCAGGTCTTATCTCGACCCCGCTCAGAGCGCGCCAGTTCCTCTTCCAGGTCTGCTACGCTGGGGAGGGTGCTTCTCAGTTCATCTGGCAGTTGGTCGACGAGTTGGGTTTCCCATTCTGAGACTCCCACGGGGCGTTTGAGATGCCTGAGCGCATACTCCACGACAACCTTGTTCTTCGAGCGGCATAGTAGGAGGCCGATGGTCGGCCTGTCATCCGGATGGCGCAGAAGGTCATCGACCGCTGACAAGTAAAGGTTGAGCTGGCCGACAAAACCCGGGTCGAAGGGCACCGCTTTGAGCTCGATGACCACATAGGCGCGCAGGGTCAGGTGATAGAACAGAAGGTCAACGTAGAAATCCTGGTCCCCCACCTCCAACTGAACCTGTCGCCCGACGAACGCGAAACCGCTGCCCAACTCGAGGAGGAACTTCTGAATGTGGTCCACGAGCGCCTGCTCGACCTCCCTCTCTCGACGCGGGTCAGCCGTTCCCAGGAAGTCGAAAAGGTAGGGGTCTTTGAATACCTGGCCCGCCATGTCCGAATCTGCAGGCGGCAACGTGGCCGGGAAATTCGTTAACGCCTTGCCGTGTCGGGTATGCAAACGGTTCTTGATTTGCAGAACGAGGATGTTCTGGGACCACCCCTCCTCGCGGACCTTGCGGGCATACCACAGCCTCTCTTCGGAGTCCGAAAGCTTCTCCAGTAGGGCGATATTCTGGCGCCATGGTAATTGTGCAACGACCCGTTGCACGATTTCTCTGTCCGGCCATGCTGCGGCGAATGCCCGCATATATTTCAGGTTGCGCGGGGACAGGCCCTTCATGTCCGGGTAGGCCTCGCTCAGATCATGTGACAGTCGGTCGATGACCCTGGCACCCCATCCCTCCTGCTCCTGCCTGGCGAGAATCAACTGCCCGATGTCCCAGTAGAGCACGACCATGGCGGAATTCGCCGACAGCACGACACGCAGGCGCTCCTCCTGGATACGCCGCTTGACCTCGTCCAACACAGCTATGTAGTCGGAAGGCAACTCGCCACCTGCCGGAGGCACCGGGAAGGACGCTCCGTCTCGGGTCCGGCCGCGCTCCTTGCGGTCCCCCTCTTCCGCTCGTCTGGTAGGCTCTGTTCTCTTCTTTCGTCCTGCCAAGCAGCTACTCTCCCATGGCTTCGTCCGCACTGGTTGGCCCAGCCACTGAACCAGCGCAGTCATCGTAGCGCAGACGCCCACGCCCGCCAAGGAGAATGAGCCTCGGTCAACTGGACATCACCGCTGCAACGAGTACGCTCACTCGGCTCTTGATGGAGGAACCCATGGCCCCACGAATGATACTCCAACTCATGCAGATGATGCTCACCTTCTTGCAGGCACTCATGGCCAGCCGAATGGAGCTGGCTCTTGAAAATGTCGCTCTCCGCCAACAGGTTGCAGCGCTCAAGCGGGAACGTCCGCGGCCATTGCTCACCGACCTGGACCGTCTGTTCTGGGTCGCACTGCGGGACCGCTGGTCCGACTGGGCCAACGCGCTCATTATCGTCAAGCCGGAGACCGTCGTGAGGTGGCATCGGGCCGCGTTCAGGCGACACTGGGCCAAACTGTCCGGCTCCGGCAAGAACACCGGCCGCCCTCGTGTCTCCAGGGAACTCAG
>CAYOTU010000147.1:0-8853 GCA_964406905.1 uncultured Myxococcales bacterium
AAAGCGCTTTACGGACACCACTTGCTTTTGTCGGTGCAGCAGGCCGGATCCCAAGGCCAGAACCCGCAGCCGCCGCAGCCGCAGTTCCAGCCGTCGGGGTTTTCGCCGCAGTTCTCGCCGCAGGTATTCTCGACTCCGCATTCGCTGTTCGCGTTGATGCAGCAGTCCCCCGCGGCCGCGCAGGAGTCATCGCAATAGCAATACCCGCCGTCCTTGCCGCACTCGGGACTTTCGCATGAGTAGCAGCCCTGGCCGCACTTGGCGCAGGCTCCGTATGGATCTGCGCAGCAATCCCCTGAAGTCACACAATACGAATCGCAGTAGCAGTTGTCCGGGGTCTTGCTGCTGCCGCAGTAGGCCTGACAGCTCCCCCAGTTGCAGCTCGAGCTGCAGGTCTTCCGCTGGCAGCCGCTGCACCACTGGGTCTCCCCCGGGGAGCAGCTCCCCTGCCCGGAGCAGTACCCCCAGGAGCCCCAATTGCAGCTCGAGTTGCAGGTCCGGCTCTGGTTGCCGCAGTCCCCGCAGGACTGGCTCTGGGTCTGTCCGGGGCTGCATTCGCCCTCACCCTGGCAAGATCCCCAGGAGCCCCAGTTGCAGCTCGAACTGCAGGACCGGCTCTTGGTACCGCAGTCGCCGCAGCTCTGGCTCTGGGACTGCCCAGGAGAGCATTCTCCCTGGCCGCTGCAATACGACCATGAGCCCCAGTTGCAGCTCGAGTTGCAGGTCCGGCTCTGGTTGCCGCAGTCCCCGCAGGACTGGGTCTCGGTCTGGCCCGGTGAGCAGGTCCCCTGGCCCTGGCAGGAGGACCAGGAGCCCCAGTTGCAGCTCGAGGAGCAGGTCATCGTCTGCGTCCCGCAGAGGCCGCAGTCCTGGCTCTGGGATTGCCCGGGAGAGCAGGTCCCCTGCCCCGAGCACGCGCTCCAAGCCCCCCAACTGCACGAGTTGGTGCAGACCCGCGTCTGGTTCCCGCAGTTGCCGCAGCTCTGGCTATCGTTCTCGCCCGGCGAACAGGGGAAGGTCTCGTCGATTCCGCCGTCGCAGTCGTCGTCCTGGCCGTTGCATTGCTCAGCGGGAGCCGTAGGGCAAGAAACCACGCACATCTGCTCCTGGAAGCAGGTGTTGTAGTTCATGCACATCTTGGGCTCAAGCGCTGTGCATGGTTGCCAGGTTCCGTTGACGCAGGTGCTGGTCCCCACCTCGCAGATTGTCGAGCAGGTCTCGGAGATCTGGTCCTTTGTACCATCGCAGTCGTTATCGAGCCCGTCGCAGACCTCCTCACTCGGGAAAGTCACCTGCTGGCACTGGAGCTGGGCTTCGATGCAGTGGAGCTCCCCGATCTTGCAGACACCCTGGAGCCCAACGATGGAGCAGGAACCGCCGCCGCCTGGGTCGCCGTCGTCTATTTGGCCGTCGCAGTCGTTGTCTACCCCGTCGCAGACCTCGGTGTACTGGTCTGGCTGGATATTGGGGTTGCACTTTAGCGCACCGTTCTCGCAGGACTGGATCCCTGTTTCGCAGAGCCCTGGGAGCCCCGTCTCGCAAGGCTGCCCGATCCCAGCGGCGCCCTCGTCGATTTGGCCGTCGCAGTCATCGTCGAAGCCGTTGCACTCCTCGGGCTGGACCTCGAACTCGCATCCGGTGAGCGCCTCTCCATCACAGTCCTTCCATCCCGGCTGGCAGCCGACCACCACGCACTCCCCATCCACGCAGCTCTGGAAGGCCACGTTGGGTAGGTTGCAGACGTTGCCGCAGAAGCCGCAGTTGCCGGGGTCGATATTCGTGTCGGAACAGGTGGGGCCGCCGCAGTCCTGGAGGTTGGGCTGGTCCGGTGGGCAGACGCACTGCCCGCCGATGCAGAGCTTGGGCGGGATGCAGTTGTTCGGGATTTCGTCTATTTGCCCGTCACAGTTGTTGTCTACCAGGTCGCATTGCTCGATCTGGGAGGTCTTCTGGCACTCACAGCCGTTCCAGGAAGAGGTGTCCACGTCGTAGAACCCCGGCGCGCAGGCAGCGATGGTGCAGAGCCCTTCCTCGCAGCCGTAGAGCTGGACGTTGGGGAATTCAAGCAGGTCGCAGTCGTTGCCGCAGAAGCCGCAGTGATCCGGATCCGTGAAGACATCGTTGCATTGCCCTTCCTCGCATTCCTGGAGGTTGGGCTGCGTCAAGTCGCATCCGCAGAAGCCCATCTGGCAGATGAGGGGCGGCAGGCAGTCGTCGAAGGGGGGCTCGTCCACCTGCCCGTCGCAGTTGTTGTCCACCAGGTCGCAGGATTCCACCGGGGAGGTTTGCTCGCATTCGCACCCATTCCATGCCGTCTCGTCCACGTCCACGAAGGGGTTCTCACATGCCTGGATTCCGCATACGGAGTCCACGCAGGAATACACGGCCACGTTGGGCCATCCGAGTTCCGCACAGTCGTTGCCGCACCAACCGCAATGCTCTGGATCGTTGGAGATATTCGCGCAGCCCACCCCCTCGCCGCAGTCGACAATGTTGGGGTCATCCGTGGGGCACTGGCACCAGCCATCCTCGCAGACCTTGGGTGGGAGGCAGTCCTGGAACGGGGGCTCGTCGATCTCGCCGTCGCAGTCATCGTCCAGGAGGTTGCAGAGCTCGGGCAGCACCTCGAACTCGCAGCCCGTGGAGCAGATTCCATCGCAGTCCTTCCAGCCGTCCTGGCAGGCCAGGGGGCAACACTGCCCATCCACGCATTCGTGGAGGGTTGTCTGGGGCAGCGCGCAGACGTTGCCGCAGAAGCCGCAGTTGCCCGTGTCAGTCAGGAAGCTCTCCTGATCCACGCAGATTCCCTCGCAGAGCTCACAGCCCGCAGGGCATTGGCAGACTCCATCCACACAGGATCCGACACAGCCGTCCACGCCGGGGCAGATCCCATCACCCTCGTCCACCTGGCCGTCGCAGTCGTTGTCCACGCCGTCGCAGACCTCTGCCAGGATCTCACACTCACAGCCCGAGGACCAGACCTGGTCGTAGTTCTCCCATCCCGGCTGACACTTGACGATTTTGCAGACGCCGCCCTGACAGGCCGCAGTCTCTACGTTGGGAGCGACGCAGGGATCACCACAGCCGCCGCAGTTGTCCTCGTCCGAGTCCGTGTCGATGCAGATTCCGTCACCGCAGTCTGTGAGTCCCGGTGGGCAGATGCAGCCGCAGACCGGGCCGTCGCAGGAGCAGATCTTACCGCCGGAGCAGATGTCTTCGTCCTCGTCGATCATGTCGTCGCAGTCGTTGTCCTGCCCGTCGCAGTACTCCGACGTCGGCGTCGCTGCGTCGCAGTCGGTGAGCCCGGCCTCTTCGCAGACCCGCGAGCCCCAGCAGGTGCCGTACTGGTTGCCCTCCTGACACTGAGTCTGCGCGCCGTCAGCGATGGCCTTGGGGCTGCACTCGCACTCCCCCGCGGCTAGGACGCATTGGAGCTTGGTGAACCCGCCTACCGCCTCCGAGTTCTGGCAGAGGTAGCCCTGGGGACAGTCGTCGTCCGCCTCGCAGGTGGTTCCGCAGAAACGGCCGCCGGCCCCGTATAACACGCAGAGGCCGGTACCCGCGGTGAACGCGCCAAAGCATTGGTCATTGTCGGTGCAGGGACGACAGACGTGAGTCCAGAGGGGCAGGCATATCTGCTGGCAGTCCGGGCAGGATCCGGCCACGGTGACGCAGTCCCAGCCGTAGGGACAGTCCTGCACACAGTCCTTGGTGCACTGCTTCCCGTCCGCGGTGTCCACGCACCACCCCGACGCGCAGTCGTCGCTGTTTTCGCAGGGGCAGCCGAAGGGGTAGGGGGCCTCGTCGCAGACGGGCCCCAGGTCCAGGGGCATCAAGTCTGGCGTCACCTCGCCCGGTAACTCAGCGGGGACCTTGTCCGCAAAGCGGTAGTCCGTTCCCGCGGAATCGGGCAGGACAGCGTCTCCGTTCGCTGGGATCTCCGCATTGCCTCCGTCGAGCCCCGTTGTGTCCGCAACAATTCCGGAATCGCCGCCGCAACCTGCAACGACAGTCAAGGCCAGAACCAGCAAGAATCGTTTCATGATGTCCCCTCGGGTGCAAGTTTTGCCGCTTCGTATTATATCCATATAGCTTCGTGCCCACAAGCGTGCCCGCGGGAGCCTGATCATCAGACGGGCGGCCGATACTCTTTGTGGTTCCGGTGCCCGTAGTGTAATTTGTTTAAGCTGAGCATCGATTTTTCACCGGCTTGGGACAAGGAGAACCGAAGATGGCCGAAGGCAAGCTCCTGAACGAGATCGCCGCACTCCAGGATCTGGAGCGGTTCCAGCAACAGCATTGGACCGGGACCTTCGACGACTACCTGGATATCGTGCGGGCTGACCCACTCGTCTGCCGCTCAGCGTACCAGCGAGTTTACGATATGGTGATCTCCCACGGCTACCGGGAGTACATGGACTTCAAGAAGAAGGTGATCCACTACAACTTCTTCGACGACGAGGTCGGCGGCGGCAGGGACGCTGTCTTCGGCATAGACATCCCCATGATGAAGCTCGTGCACGTCTTCAAAGCGGGCGCTTACCGCTACGGTCCCGAGAAGCGGGTCCTCCTGCTCCACGGTCCCGTTGGCAGTGCGAAGAGCACCATCGTACGATTGTTCAAGAAGGGCCTCGAGGAATACACCCGCACCCCCGAGGGCGCGCTTTACACCTTCGAGTGGGAGATGCCAGACGGCGAAACGCTCCCGTGTCCCGTTAACGAAGAGCCTCTTCACCTTGTCCCCCTCGCATGGCGAAAAAAGGTCACCGACAAGCTGGGCTTCGAAAAGGCGGACTATCCCATCGTGCTGGACAAGGAGCTCTGCCCCGCGTGTCGGTACAACTACAAACTCCTCCTCGAGAAGTACGGGGGCGACTGGCTCAAGGTGCTCAAGCACGTCAAGGTCAAACGCTTCCTCTTCTCCGAAGCGGATCGTGTGGGCATAGGTACCTTCCAGCCCAAGGACGAGAAGAACCAGGACTCCACTGAGCTGACCGGTGACATCAACTACCGAAAGATCGCCATCTACGGCAGCGACTCCGATCCCCGTGCCTTCAACTTCGACGGCGAATTCTGCGTAGCCAACCGCGGCCTCATCGAATTCGTCGAGGTTCTGAAGCTCGACGTGGCCTTCCTCTACGATCTCCTGGGCGCGAGCCAGGAACAGAAGATCAAGCCGAAGAAATTTGCGCAGACGGACATCGACGAAGTGATCATCGGCCACACCAACGAGCCCGAGTACCGTAAGCTCCAGAACAACGAGTACATGGAGGCCCTGCGGGACCGTACCATCAAGATCGACATCCCATACATCACCAGGGTCGAACACGAACAGAAGATCTACGACAAGGAGTTCGGCCCCGCCCGTGTCGGTGAAGCGATCCATGTCGCACCCCACACCATGGAGATGGCCGCGCTCTGGAGCGTCCTGACCCGCCTCGAGCACCCGAAAAAGCATGGGATCACGCTGCTCCAGAAGGCTAAGCTCTACAACGGCAAGCTCCTCCCGGGGTTCACCGAGGACAACGTCAAGGAGCTGCGCAAGGAGACCGAGCGTGAGGGCCTCGCGGGGATCTCGCCTCGCTACATCCAGGACAAGGTCTCGGGCGCGCTCGCCTCCGGGGTCGGGGGAACGATGATCAACCCCTTCATCGTCCTCAACGAGTTGGAGAGCGGCCTCAAGCACCACGGCCTCATCTCCAGCGAGGATCTGCGAACCCACTACCGGGAATTACTGGCCGTGGTTCGCGAGGAGTACGAAGAGATCCTGAAGAACGAGGTCCAGCGCGCGATCAGCGCGGACGAGGACGCTATCGAGCGCCTCTGCGCCAACTATATAGACAACGTCAAGGCCTACACCCAGAAGGAGCGGGTCCGGAACCGCTACACCGGGCAGGACGAGGAGCCCGATGAGCGGCTCATGCGATCCATCGAGGAGAAGATCGATATCCCCGACAACCGCAAGGATGATTTCCGCAAGGAGATCATGAACTTCATCGGGGCCCTCGCGCTGGACGGGAGGAGCTTCGACTTCCGCACCAACGAGCGCCTGCGCAAGGCCCTGGAGCTGAAGCTCTTTGAGGATCAGAAGGATTCGATCAAGCTCGCTACCCTCGTGTCCAGCGTGGTGGACCGCAAGACCCAGGAGAAAATCGACATCGTCAAGAACCGGCTGATCAAGAACTTCGGCTACAACGAGGAGTCAGCCACGGATGTGCTCAACTACGTGGCCAGCATCTTTGCACGGGGCGACACAAAGGCGTCGTCCTGAGCCTGAGGGAGGGGTCGCGGCCATGGGTGTCCAGCGCATACAGAAGGACCAGTCCCGCTTTCGGGAGATCGTGAAGGGGTCGGTCCGCAAAAACCTGAGGAAATACATCTCACAGGGCCAGATCCTCGGCAAGGAGGGCGGCAAGATCGTCCAGGTTCCGATACCCCAGGTGGACATCCCGCGGTTTCGTTTCGGCGACCAGGACCAGCAGGGGGTCGGCTCGGGTGAGGGGCAGGAGGGCGATGTCCTCGGCAAAAAGGGCGAGGGGCAGGGCCAGGGGGCCGGCAAGGCGGGCAAGGACCCCGGCGAGCACGAGAACGAGGTGGAGGTCGCCATTGAGGACCTCGCTGAGATCCTGGGCGAAGAGCTGAAGCTGCCCCGGATCAAGCCGAAGGGCGCCAAGTCCATCGAGGTTGAGCAACACAGGTACACGGGCATCGCTCCCGTGGGCCCCGAGTCCCTGCGCCACCACAAGCGCACCTTCAAGAAGGCCCTCAAGCGCCAGATAGCGTCCGGTCTGTACGACCCGAAAGACCCGGTGATTATCCCCGTACGGGAAGACAAGGTCTTCCGCGCACCTAAGACCAAGCGCTCCCACGAGGCCAACGCTGTAATCATCTACATGATGGACGTGTCGGGCTCCATGGGAGACGAACAGAAGAAGGTTGTGCGCATCGAGTCCTTCTGGATCGATACCTGGCTGCGCCATAACTACAAGGGCGTCGTCAGCCGCTACATCATTCACGATGCCCGAGCCCGCGAGGTGGACCGGGAGACCTTCTTCCACACCCGTGAGTCCGGGGGGACCATGATCTCCTCCGCGTTCACTCAATGTGCGGACATGCTGGACAACGACTTCCCCCAGGAGGACTGGAATATCTATCTCTTCCACTTCTCCGACGGGGACAACTGGTCCCAGGACGACACGGACAAGTGCATGAGCCTCCTCACGGACAGCCTCCTGCCCCGATCAAACATGTTCTGCTACGGCCAGGTGAAGAGCCCCTACGGCTCCGGACAATTCTTCAAAGACCTCGAGAAGCAGTTCCCAGACGACGAGCGTGTGGTCCTGTCCCGGATCGACGACCGGGACGGGATCGTGGACTCGATCCGAGACTTCTTCTCTCAAGGAAGGTGATCATGGGTCTGCCCCTCCACCTCTGGAAGCTCAAGGAGGAGATCCTGGGCCACGCCCGGGACTACGGTCTCGACCCCTTCGACACCATCTTCGAGATGGTCGACTACCGCACGATCAACGAGATTGCGTCCCTCGGCGGCTTCCCGGTGCGCTACCCACACTGGCGCTTCGGCATGGAGTACGAGCGGATGAGCAAGTCCGACACCTACGGACTGCACAAGATCTACGAGATGGTGATCAACAACGATCCTTGCTATGCCTACCTCCAGGAGGGCAATACCCTCGTCGATCAGAAGCTGATCTTCGCCCACGTCTACGGGCACTCGGACTTTTTCAAGAACAATATGTGGTTCGCACACACCAACCGGAAGATGATGGACGAGATGGCGAATCACGCCGCCCGGGTGCGCACCTACATCGACCGGCACGGGTTCCTGAAGGTCGAGCGCTTCCTGGACCGTTGCCTCTCCATCGATAACCTCGTGGATCCTTTCCATCCGGAACTCTTGCGGCCCCCAAAGCAGGCTGCCGGAAATGACGATGCCGGAGACGAGGTTGACGTGGAGCCCCGGCGCATCGCGGGGCCCTCGTACATGGACAAGTACCTCAACCCCGAAGCCTACATAGAAGAGCAGCGGCAGCGCATCACAAAGGAGCGCAAGGCCCTGAAACGAATCCCGCCACGCCCGGAGCGGGACGTCATGAGTTTCCTCCTGGAGTATGCGCCCCTGGAGTCCTGGGAGAGAACCCTCCTGACCCTGATTAGGGAGGAGGCGCTCTACTTCTCGCCTCAGGGCATGACCAAGATCATGAACGAAGGCTGGGCCAGCTACTGGCACGCGAAGATCATGACTGAACGGGCCCTCGACTCCTCGGAGGTGGTGGACTTCGCAGACCGCCACTCCGGCGCGATGGCGACCTCAGGGCGGAACCTGAATCCCTACAAGCTGGGTATCGAGCTGTTCCGTGATATCGAGGACCGCTGGAACAAGGGGCGCTTCGGCAAGGAATGGGAGGAGTGCGACAACTTGCGGGAGAAGAACGCTTGGGACCGAGGCGTGGGACTCGGGCGGGAGAAGATCTTCGAGGTCCGAAGGGTCTACAACGACGTCTCCTTCATCGACGAATTCTTCACCGCGGAGTTCTGCGTGACCCACAAGCTCTTCACGTGGGCGTGGAAGGAGCGAAGCGGTGAGATCGTCCTGGACTCCCGGGACTTCAGGAAGATCAAGCATGAGCTCCTGGAGCAGCTCACCAACTTCGGCCAACCCGTGATCGAGGTGGTCGACGCTAACCACGGCAACCGCGGGGAGTTGATGCTCCGCCAGCGGGACGAAAATCGTGACCTGGACCTGGGCTATGCACAGGACGTCCTGGCCAACCTGGCAGCGCTTTGGAAGCGTCCGGTGGGCATCCTGACCCATAAGGACGGCAAGGAGCAGGT
>CAYOTU010000148.1:0-1546 GCA_964406905.1 uncultured Myxococcales bacterium
TACGCCACTCCCCTGCGCTCCATGTCCTCGGGCCGGGCCAATTTTGCGATGGAGTTCAACAGCTACCTGCCCGTCCCCGCGGAGGTTCAGGAGCGGATTATCAAGGAGCGTAAGGAGGTCGCATGAGGCGCGAGATGATTATCAACTGGCACCCTGAACACGAGGCGCTTCGAGCTGTCATCGACAGCCGCGCCAAGGTCAAGGAGTTCCACGAGCTGGGTGAGACCGGGGCCGGATGGAGCTATGTGACCCATTTCCCCCTGGGGACCACGCCGGACGAGGTGCTCTTCAACCTTTCGAAGCTCAAGGATACGGCCGAGGAGTTGGGCTACTTTCTCCCTGACGAGGTCATAGCTGAGCACAACAAGATCGTCGTTACTGCTATCTCCGGGGAACCCAATCCCTCGCACCAGCTTTACGGTCTCCTGCGGATCATTGAGGAGTTCGGGAGGCGTTACGCCGACCCGAAGAAGCATCCCCGAATGGGTTGGTACGGAAAGGTAGGCGGCATCTACGAGCGGCCGGAGAAGGGACGCGTCCTGGTGCTCTACGCGGAGGACGACGAGAGCCTCCTTGAGATCGAGACAGCCCTTCAGGACCTGATCAAGGAGTACAAGGTAGCGGGGGTGGGCTTCGAGATGCGCCTGGCCAACGGACTCTCGGACCTGCCGCGGCTCCTCAAGGGCTACGGCGACCCGAAGTATCGGCAGGCGGGAGCCCACCACTTCAAGATCACTGATCCCCAGCGTTTCGAGACCCTGGTACGCCAAGCGCGGGTGGACTACTCCAATTACCTCTTCACGAAGTCGCTGGTCTGAAACCGTCTCTTCCAATTCCGCGCTGTTTTGTGTATTGATAGGGCGCTGGGAGGTTCCGGGATGACGCGTGCGGCACTGATTATCACAGGGTTCTTTCTCCTGGGGGCCTGCACCCCCATGATCGGGGATGAATGCACCTACAACCGGGAATGCCCCGTGGGGGCCTACTGCGACGAGACTCTCCCCGGAGGCTATTGCACCCAGACCCCCTGCTACCCCGGCGATTGCTCGAATTGGTCGGTCTGCATCGAGTTTCCGGATCAGGAGCAGGCCTACTGCATGTCTAAATGCGAGGACGATAACGACTGCCGGGAGGCGTACACGTGCATCTCCATCAACTCCTTCGACGTGCCTCGCCGCTTCTGCGGTGTCCTGGAAGACTGAGTTTCCTCCTTGTCGGTCTGCTGCTCTTAGCTGCGTATCCGGGCTGCTCACATCCCGAGATCCGTACCCCGGTCACTCCGGTTCTTGTCGAGGAGGGTCCCAAGGAACTCCGGATTCTTCGTGCTGACTACGAGGCAGTGATCAAGGCCGGTATCCAGCCCGTGATGCGCTGGTACCTGACCATGCCCGCGTACGACGCTGCGGAGAAATTCCTGGGCTTCCGTATCGTTCGAATCCTTAAAAACGAGTTGAAGGACGGGCCCCTCAAGCTGGGCGACATCCTGCGCCGCGTCAACGGTCGCGTCATCGAGACCCCGGGTCAGGTGGAGATCATATGGCGGGAG
>CAYOTU010000148.1:1646-8812 GCA_964406905.1 uncultured Myxococcales bacterium
GTTGAGGGCGTAAATGGGTGAACGGGGTTTGCTGGGCGGTTCGGGCGCTGTGTATCTCGAGAAGGGCCTGCAGCGGCCCCATTTCGAGAGCCAGCGCTTCCTGGATCCGCTGACCTCCCCGCTCGACGCGGCTGCCTTGCAGGACTTTTTGAACCACGACCATCTGGAGATCGAGATCGGCTGCGGCCGCGGCCATTTCATCGAGGAGATGGCCCGGACCTACCCCGATCGGCGGTTCCTGGTGATCGAGGCCCGTGGCCGCTATATGGGCATGGCCCTGCGCCGCCTCGACCGCCTCGGCGCGGACAACGTGAGGGTGGTCTACGGGGACGCGCGGGAGTCCCTCGAAGCCCTGGTCCCCGAGGAAGCTGCTCACGCGCTCTACCTGCTCTTCCCCGACCCCTGGTGGAAGCGCAAGCACGAGAAGAAGCGTGTGGCGACTCCGGCTTTCCTCGCTACGATTCACAGGCGGCTTCGGCCCGGCGGGGTTCTGGTTTTCCGCAGCGATGTGGAGGCCTATGTGCTGCGTATGGACGGTCTCATGGCCGAGGTAAAAGGGTTAGAGCTGATTGCGGAGATTCCGGAGGGGGTCGCCCGGAGCCACCGGCACAAAAAGTGCCTGGAGTTGGGCATCCCGATCTGGGAGCGAGGATACCGGCGTGTGGCAGTGGTCGATTCTGTGACAGACCGAGAAGGAGACGAGGGATGACAATCAAAGCGATCGTGATGCTGGTGGCGCTGGCGGGCACCCTGGGCCTTCTCACCTGGTCCGTGTGGATCAAGGTCAAGGTGCTCCTGGCGGCCAAGCCCGACGACACGAGGTTTGACAAGCTCTGGCGCCGGGTCGAGGAGGTCCTGACCGTAGCGATCGGCCAGAAGAAGATGTTCAAGGAGCCCGTCGTCGGCCTGATGCACGCGATGATCTTCTGGGGCTTCCTGGTCATTCTGTTCCGCTCGATCACCCTGGTGGGGCAGGCCTTCTCCCCTGAGTGGACGATCTTCTGGTTTTGGGGCGGTCTCGAGAACGTGTACACCCTCAGCAAGGACCTGGCCGAGCTGGCGGTCCTGGTGATGGTGGGCTACGCGTTCTTCCGTCGGTTTGTGTTGAAGCCCTGGCGAATCAGCCTCTCCTGGGACGCGAACCTCGTCCTCTTCCTCATCGGCTTCCTGATGCTGAGCGATTTCCTCATGGACGGCGCAAAGTATATGATCACCCCAGGGACCGTGGAGGAGGCCTGGGCGCCTATCGGCGCGACTGTAGCCGGGATCTACGGGACCATGGGCCTGGGGGTCGGGACCGCGCACGTGGTGGAGGAGGTCCTGTACTGGTCCCACATCACCGCGCTGTTCTTCTTCATGAACTACCTGCCCTACTCCAAGCACATGCACGTCTATACGGTGATTCCGAACGTGTTCTTCGTGAACCTGCGGCCGGGCAAGGCGCTCCTCCCCATCAAGGACATCGAAGAGCAGGAGACCTTCGGGGCCGGGAAGATAGAGGAGTTTACCTGGAAGGACATACTCGACATCTACACCTGCACCGAGTGCGGGCGCTGCATGACCAACTGCCCCACCACCCTCTCGGACAAGACCCTGCGCCCCAAGGACCTCACCGAGCGGATGAAGCACTACCTGCCCAAGATCGAGCCTTTTATCCTGGGCAAGAAGGAGGGAGAGCCCGAGGAGAGCCTCATCGACGTTGCGCAGTGGGACGCTATATGGGAATGCACCACCTGCGGTGCGTGCGAGGAGAACTGTCCGCAGCAGATCGAGTACATAGGCCGGATCGTCGAGATGCGGCGTTTCCTCCTCCTTATGGAGGCCAACAACCCCAAGGAACTCAACGTCACCCTCCGCGGCCTCGAGAACAAGTCCAACCCCTGGGGTCTGGCCATGGGGGAACGGGCTGCGTGGGCCACGGAGGACAAGGTTCCGACCTTCGCTGACAAGCCCGATGCGGAGTACCTCCTGTATCTGGGCTGTGCCGGCTCCTACGATGACCGCAGCATCAAGGTCGCCAAGGCCCTGGTGAAGCTCCTGGACGCGGCGGGCGTGAGCTACGCGATCCTGGGCAAGGACGAGGGCTGCTGCGGAGACCAGGCCCGGCGCTTGGGCAACGAATACCTGGGACAGATCCAGGCGCAGACCAACATCGAGATGTGGAACGAGCTGGGGATCAAGAAGATCATCACCACCTGTCCCCACGGCTACAACACGATCAAGAACGAGTACGCGGACTTCGGTGGGACCTACGAGGTCGTGCATCACACGGTGCTCCTACACGACCTCGTCGCCCAGGGGAAGCTGAAGCCCAACAAGGAAGTCCCCGGGACGATCACCTTCCACGACTCCTGCTACCTGGGCCGCTATAACAAGATCTACGACGAGCCGCGCAAACTCCTGGACCAGATCCCGGGGCTAGCGCGGGTCGAGATGGAGCGGCACCGGGAGAATGCTTTCTGTTGCGGCGCAGGCGGCGGCCGGGTCTGGATGGAAGAAAACAAGGGTACCCGGATCAACCAGTTACGCATCGATCAGGCCATGGAGGTGAAGCCCGACACCATCGTCTCCGCCTGTCCCTTCTGCCTGATGATGTTCAAGGACGGCATTGCGGAGAAGGGCTACGAGGACCAGCTCCAGGCCCGCGACCTCGCCGAACTGCTCGCTGACTCCTGTCTGTAACTCCTCGGTATTTCGGTCGCTTCTGTTCTAGACGGCCGGTCGATCCGGCAGTATCGTCTACCGCTGTTGTCAACAAGAATGCCTTTATCTCTTGGAAGGAGGACGAAGATGAGGAAGTTTATCGCAGGCCTGACGATGGCCTTTGTTATGGCGGTCGTCGCTGCCGCGCCGGCCATGGCCGACGGAAAGGGCAAGGACGAGCCTTCGATTCAGGTGCGGTTCCTGCTGCAGCCGCAGATGCAGATCATCCAGGCGAAGAAGCAGCTTGGCGCTGACGCCGCTGTGAACATTACTCCGGATAACAATGGCATCGGCCAGGAGTTCTACCTGCGCCGGACCCGCGTCATCCTGGCGGGCAAGGTCAACAAGTGGATCCACTTCTTCTTCGAGACCGACAACCCCAACCTGGGCCGGAACGGCAACGCTGGTGGCACCTTCACCCAGGACGGGTTCATCGACTTCCGTTTCTTCAACGAGCTCAAGGTAGCCGCTGGGATGATCCTGCTGCCTTTCTCCCGGCATAACCGGCAGAGCGCCGCGTCCCTCATGGGGCTGGACTACCACAGCGATGTATTCACAGCGTGGGGCCCGCAGAGGATCTGGCGGGACTACGGCATCGAGGCCCGCGGCATCGTCATGGACCAGATCGACTACCGTGTGGGCGTGTTCAATGGCTTCCGCGGCGGCGCCGCGACAAACGACATGCCCCGGATCACCGGTCGCGTGGCCTACAACTTCTTTGAGCCGGAGCCCAAGTTCTTCTACGGCGGGACCTACCTGGGCAACAAGAAAGTCCTCAGCGCGGGCTTCGGCTTTGACCTTCAGCCCGAGGGCGGCGTGGACGGCAAGGGCAAGAAGGACCTGTACTACGGCCTCACGGGCGACGTCTTCGTAGATTGGCCCCTGAACGACGGCATGGCAGCGACCTTCAACACCGGCTTCATGTTCTACTCCTGGGGCCCCAAGAAGACTAACCTGCAGACGAGCATCGCCATGTTCGGCGAGGCGGGCTTCTTCATCCAGAACTTTCAGCCTGTGGTCGGCTTCGAGTGGGGCCAGCCCCTGGACTCCGATACCTTCAAGGACAAACAGGTCCTGAACTTCCGGGCGGGGCTCAACTACTACATCAAGGGCCACAACGCGACCGTGAAGATCGAGTACGCCAGCACGCTCAACTCCATCAGCTTCGTCAAGGTGCCCGGCGGTCCCGAGGCCAGCGATTACCGCCGCAACGTGGTCACTCTCCAGACCCAGCTTCTTTTCTAGACGTCACCCTTCGTTTCCTGCCTCATGCCTGATTGTCTGTGCCGGACTTTGCGATTGCCCGTGCGCCGTGAGGGCCTTGGCGCTTGACACCGCCGGGGCGACACGCGATATGCAGGATGCGGAGTCACCATGAACACCCTCCTCATCGACAACCACGACAGCTTTACATGGAACCTGGAGCATCTCCTTACCGGTGCCGGAGCGACGGTGGAGGTAGTGCGGTATGGTCCCCGCGTATTCCAGATCCTCGACGGGCGGGATCTGGTGGTGGTATCGCCGGGGCCCGGGCGGCCGTCGGATTATCCTGGATACCGGGATCTAGCAGGGTGGGGGGGGCCGGTGCTGGGGGTTTGCCTGGGGATGCAGATTCTCAATGAGCTTGAGGGAGGCGCCACAGCGCGCCTCCCGGACTGCGTCCACGGCAAGGCGGACACGGTGCGCCTATGGGATCGAGACTGGACTGTCGGGCGGTACCACAGCCTGCGGTGCTCCCCGGTATCGGACGCTTTCGAGATCATCGGGATCCACCGTGACAATATCCCCATGGCGATCCGGCATCGGACGCGGCCCTGGCTGGGCTTCCAGTTTCATCCCGAATCTTTCTTGACCCCGGACGGAGGTGCGCTTGCTCGGCTGGCCCTGGACGACCTCGATCCGCGTTGACCGCTGGACAGCGTTGGCCCTGGTGGACGTGGCAGTCCGCCGGTTCGGTGCGGACGCATTCCTGAGCGGCGGAACCCGTCACGGTGATAGACGCTGGGTAGTGGGCGTGGCTCCAGCGGAGACCCTCGTCCTGGGCGAGGGGATGGATCAAGAAGAGATCAGGCGTTTTGCGTTCACTGGCCCCGGTCCGACCCTGGGTTTTCTCTCCTACGGATTTGGTCTCGGAGCCGCGCTGGGAATCCATCGAGATCCAGGGTTCCCCGGAGGCCTCCTGCGGCGATATCATGGGTTGCTGGAGTGGAAGCTGGAGACCGGTGTCCTGGAGATCTTCGCGGACGACCTGGCGCTTGGAGAGACGCTCCGCGGTCTGGCAGTCGCGCCGCCTAGCGCATCGCCTGCGGTGGTCCGGGCCCTCGGCCCGCCTGTAGCGTCCACGGATCAGGCGGCGTACATGGCTGGTGTGGAGGAGACCCTCGAGGCGATTCGGGACGGCCAAGTCTATCAACTCAACCTCTCCCTGTCCTACTCTGTCCCGTTCGAGCCTTCGGGGGCTTGGTCTCTCTTCCGGCTTCTTTTTGAGCGCTACCCCGCGTCGTACTACGCGTACGTGGACGCGGGACGCTACAAGCTGATCTCCACGAGCCCGGAGCGGTTCCTGCTGGTGGAGGACGGTGCGGTCCTGTCCCAGCCGATCAAGGGCACCGCGCGGGTGCCCGCGGGGATGGACGAGGTCGAGGCACGGGCTGCGCTGGTCGGCTCCCCAAAGGAGTCCGCTGAGCTGTCCATGATCGTGGACCTGATCCGCAACGACATCTCCCGCTCCTGTGTCCACGGCAGCATCTCGGTGCCGCGCCACAAGGACGTCTTCAGGGTGGACGAACTTCTACAAATGTACTCGGACGTGACCGGGACGCTGCGCGGAGATCGGGACGTGGTGGACCTCTTGCTCGACGCGTTTCCCGGGGGCTCGGTGACCGGCTGTCCGAAGGAGGCCGCGATGCGCCTCATTGATCGCCTGGAGGGCCGCGCCCGCGACATCTACTGCGGCGCGTTCGTCCTGCTCCGGGGACCCCGGGACATGGACTCATCCATCGCTATCCGTACTGCGGTATCGGACGCTGAACAGGGGACCTTGCGTTTCGATGCGGGGAGCGGCATCGTGATCGACTCGGACCCGGAGTCCGAGTATCTGGAGACCATTGCGAAAGCCGGCAAGTTTGTAGAGGTGCTGGGGTCGTGATTGTATTCTATCGAGACCGTTTTCACTCGGGGCCACTGCCGATCCCCGCGGACTCACCGTGGCTGCGCCATGGGGTGGGGGTCTTCGAGACGCTGATATGGATCCGGGGCCAGCTGGCCTGGTTGGATCGCCACCTGGCCCGGGCCGCGGCGGGATTGGATGGCCTGGGCCTGGGGCCCCTCCCCGAGAACCTGGATGTCCTCCTGGCGGATGTCGTTGGGCGAAACCGCTTGGCCGACGATACGGCGCGGGTGACCCTGCACCTGGGGCCGGAGCACGAGGACGGACCCGTGGTGCCCATGGTCACGGCCGTGCCTTACACGCCGCCCCCGCCGGAGCCTGTCACCCTGGCGGTGGCCGAGGGGGTCCACCTTTCCCACCTCGCTCGCTTCAAGACGATCTCCTACCTGCCCTTCCGGGATGTGACCCGGCGAGCGCGTCGGGCCGGCGCGTGGGACGCTGTTATGCTGGACTCCGAGGGCCGTCTCCTGGAGACAGGCACAGGCGCGCTTGTCTTCGAGGACGACGAGGGCCTCGTCACGCCCGAGACTCCGTGGAAACTCCCGAGCGTAGCGCTGGCAGCGATAGCAGACGCCCGGCCGGTCCGGCAGGCCCCCATACGAATCGACGACCTCTCAGCGTTCCGCCACGCCTGGCTGCTGAACAGCCTGGTCGGCGCGCTGCCAGTAGGATGCTTGGGCGAACAGGACTTCGCACCCGACGTGGAATCGGCCCGTGAGCTGCGGGGTTTGATCTGGCAACACGACGACGGAGGAACACCGTGACGACAAGACAACTTCCGATCTCGATCCTCGTGCTCTGCGTCGCGCTGTCCGCTGCCTGCGCCCACGAGGGCCGGGCAGACCCTCCGCGGCAACCCACGGGCTACAAAAGCGTCGCCGAGATCCCGCCGCCACCGGGCTTCGCCTTGGGCACCGGGCCTTCGGCCCTGGGTAACTCATCGCTACCAACTGGTTTGCATCACACCCACCCCGGTCGATAGCCCCGAGAACCTTCGCACTGGGGACGTCTTCCTCCAACTGAACAGGCCCTACGGCCATGCGGTGATCGTGCTGGACACGGCCATGGCCCCGGAGAGCGGCGAGTTGGTCTTTCTCCTGGCCCAGTCTTTCATGCCCGCACAGGAGATACACGTCCTCAAGAACGCCGTGGATCCCGACAAGTCCCCCTGGGTCTCCGCTTGGTTCGGAGCCACCCTGGTCACCCCCGAGTGGACCTTCAACGCGAAGGACCTGAAGCGGTTCTAGCCGGAGTCCTGAACCGGAACAAGCCCAAGGCCGCCAAGGCCGGGACC
>CAYOTU010000149.1:0-8771 GCA_964406905.1 uncultured Myxococcales bacterium
TCGGGGGGCAAGCGAAGCGGTCCTGGGCTGGGTGTCGCACTTCCGTGCGGCGCCCAGACCGGGATGTTCCCCGGCCCACCAACGGCCGCCACGTCCCGTCCGACGCAAGGAACCCTGAGGTCCACCCCTAGATCACTCTGTAAAAGCGGCGCTCGTCGGGGTCGTAGACCTTGGTCTCAATGCGGCGGACTCCTTCCTCTATGTCCAGGGTGATCAGACGATAGCGGGCGCGCTGGTGGGGATGAGGGCCTAGCCGGGTTGAGGAGCCGCAGTTCACCAGGTGGAGGCGGTGGCCGCCTTCGCTCATCTCCCAGACGCGGCCGAGGTGGTCGTGGCCGTAGAGGGCAAGGTCTACGCGGTTTCGCATCAGGACACGGAGGAGGTTCTCTCGGTTGACCAGGCGTGTCGTGGCCTCGGTGTGCCAGGACCTCCGGTGGAGGGTGTGGTGCAGCAGGACCACCTTGCGGAGCTGGCGTACCCTGGGGTTCGAGAGGATACGGTCTGCCGCGTCGAGCTGCTTGGCGCTGATGGTCCCGTAGGCCAGTGGCGGCGTCGTGTGACATGCGGAGTTCAGGCCGACTAGTAGGACGTCGCCCAGGATCTTCGAGTAGGGGTACAGGTCTGTCTCAAGGTCTGAGTACCCCTGGTACATGAACCCGTGGAAGTACTTCTCGAAGCGGCGGGCCTTGATCGTACCTTCGGTGTAGTAGTCGTGGTTTCCGGGCACCACGGACACGCGGTCATAGCCTCCCAGGAGCTTGATCAGGTGGAAGACCCGGTCGAACTCGGGCTCCAGCGACAGGTTGGAGAGATCGCCGGTGATCGCTACGTGATCCACTTCCTCACGCAGGATGTCCTCGATGAGGCGCTCCAGGATGTCCGCCCGGTACTGCCCCCTGCGTCGAACCATCAGGTTGATCCCGCCAAGGAGGCGCCGGTTCAGGAACCTCCCCGCACGAACACCGGCGAGGTCGAGGATGTGGAGATCACTGATGTGGGCGATCCGCATGGGGTCTCCCCGGGAATTGGTTGAGTGCAACCCGTCTATCCGATACCATACAGGTGCGTCCCGGGACTCGAAAGGAGATTCCTCAATGATTCGTATCTTCCTCGTTCTAATCATCGCCTTAGCGTTTGGAGCATGCTCAGGTACCCAGGGCTGCCCGTCAGGCCCCGAGAGTTTTCTCGGAGAGGTCGGCGCGTCGGATACCGAACGCCTCATGGCCATGTACCAGAAGGCCGATTTCCAGACGGGCTGGATCAAGGCTGGCAAGGTCTTCTGGATCACCCACGACGAGATGCCCGGCAAGGTTCTCCTCGAGGTCCAGGATAAGACCAAGAGCCTGCGGGTCGCCACGGTGTACAAGAAGAAGAGTGAGATCGAGCCCGATCCCCAGACCCTGGTGCAGATCAACATGATCAACTTCAAGGGCTACGTGAAGGTCTACCTGGACACGGACGGTGACTTCTGGACCGAGATGTTCTACCCCTACCGAAAGGGCATCATCGAAGACGGGCTCATGGTCTTTACTCGTCAGTTCGCTCGCTACTCCCAGGAAGCCGCCAAGGTGATGGCCCACTATCTGAAGTAGCGCCTTTTTCCGCCCCCCCAAAAAAACAACAAGAGAGTCCACTGTGGTTGACAGGACGGGTGCGAGGATTGTACGGGATTGGGCGAGGAGGAGCCGATGAACACGAGAGTCCTGCTGGTTGATGATGAGGTCGCTATCCGGAGGCAGCTCCGGGAGTCCTTGGCTCAGAGCGGCTTCGAGGTAACGGAGTCCGGCGACGCGCTGGGCGCACTGCGGCTCATCGAGCGGGGCGCGATCGAGGGGCGGCACTTTGGCGTGGTGGTGACTGACATGGTCCTGCCCGACATCGAAGGATTGAAGCTCCTATCGATTATCAAGAGCCGCTACCCGGATCTGAAGGTCGTCCTGGTGACCTCTGGACAGGCCGGGGAGGAGACCCTTGAGGAGGTTCAGCGCGCGCGCGGCGATGGCTTCATTGCCCAGCCTTTCTCCGCGGACGATCTCGTGTCCATGCTGTCCAAGCTGGATTTGGGTACGGCCTTGGCCCCCTCTCTCGTGTCGAGCTATATTTTCGTCACCGTGGCCGGTGACGCTGAACCCATGGAGGTCTACCAGACCCTGGCCAAAGAGGACGGCGTGGTCTACTGCGACGCTGTCCGAGGCGGGGAGTACCAGATCCTGCTACTGGTCCACGGGGCGACCCATGAGGAGATCGATACGCGGGTCTCGGATCTTGTGCGCCGGATCCCCGGTATCGACGGCTGTGAGACCGTCCACGTGCGGCAGCCGTACATCGCAGACGAAATTCGCCCCTTCATCCATGACTACAACCGGGAACACGAGGAGGATCCGTCCTTCCATCGAGCCCCGAACCGGGCCACTGCCTATCTGCGGCTGGACGTGCCCCCCGGGGAGCTGGTGGGGCTTTTCTCGCGTCTCTACTTCCTCGACGAGGTCGTAGAGATCGACGCGTCGGTGGAGGGAGACCAACTTGTTCTTCTCCTTCAGGCCACAGATTTCGAGCACATCCGCCGGGTCGTGAACCAGGGCATTCGCCTGATGGAGGGCATCCAGCGGATCCGTGAATTCAAGGTCATACCGTTCCAATCCTGAGGAGATAAGCCATGTCCACTGCACAGGCCAATCGGTTCGCACGGTCCCTTTGGGTCACGGACGGGGCGAGCGGGGATCTGATCCCCCTCCTCCAGTCGGCACAGAATTCCTATGGCTATGTGCCCGAGCACGCCATGGAAGCCATCGCCGGGATCACCGGCATCTCCGTCTCCGAGATTTACGGCGTGGTGACGTTCTACAAGCAGTTCCGGCTCACGCCCCGGGGTCGCTACATCATAAAGGTCTGTAACGGGACCGCTTGTCACGTCAACGGATCCTCGATGCTGGAGTCCACCCTCGAGGATGTCCTGGGGATCCGCCGCGGCGAGACCGACGCTGATCAGCTCTTCACCTTGGAGTCGGTGAACTGCATCGGCTGCTGCAGCCTCGCGCCGGTGGTCATGATTAACGACGAGACCCACGGAAATCTGACGCCCCGGAAGCTGACCACCCTCCTCAAGAGGATGCAGCGGGAGGCCCGTACAGAGGCGAAGGAGGCGAGTGATGCGTAGACTCTGCGTAGGCACGGCGACCTGCGGTGTGGCCGCGGGCGCTGGCAAGGTCCTGGAGCACCTCAAGACGCTCCAGGGCGAAGACGGACTGGATCTCGAGGTGACGGAGACAGGCTGCATCGGCCTCTGCTTCAACGAGCCCCTTGTGGAGGTCCGGGAAGACGGCAAACGTCTGCTCTACGGCAACGTGACCCCTGAATTCGCCGAACGCCTGGCCCGGGGCGATACAGACCCGGAATACCTGATCCGGCGGGACGACGAGGCTGACCGGGATGGGGTCCTGCCCCGACAGCATCGCATAGCGCTGCGTCGCTGTGGCAACATAGATCCCGGCTCCCTCGATGACTACCGTTCGACAGGCGGATACGAGGCCCTGGAGAAGGTCCTGACGGGGATGTCACCGGAAGAAGTGATCGAGGTGGTGAGTGCGTCGGGGCTGCGCGGCCGCGGCGGCGGCGGGTTTCCCACCGGTCGGAAGTGGGGCCTCGCAGCGGCCTCCGAGGCTGACCACAAGTACGTAATCTGCAACGCGGACGAGGGGGACCCCGGCGCGTTCATGGATCGCTCCCTCCTGGAAGGGGACCCCTTCTCGATCCTCGAAGGCATGGCCATCTGCGCCTACGCGATCGGCGCAGACGCGGGGATCATCTACTGCCGTGCCGAGTACCCGAAAGCCCTGGTTCGCCTGCGGGAAGCGATCGTTATGGCAGAGGAGGCAGGGTGGGTCGGGGACGACTTGCTCGGGACCGATTTTTCATTCCACGTCAAGATCAAGGAGGGGGCCGGCGCTTTCGTCTGCGGCGAGGAGACAGCGCTCATGGCATCCATCGAAGGGAAGCGTGGCATGCCCAAGTTCCGGCCGCCGTACCCTGCGGTCAAGGGCCTCTGGGGCTTGCCCACCAATATCAACAATGTGGAGACCCTCGCCAATATCCCGTGGATCATTAAGGAAGGCCCTGAGGCATTCAGTAGCCTGGGCACGGAGGACAGCAAGGGCACCAAGGTCTTCGCACTGGCCGGTCGGATCCAGCGGGGCGGCCTCGTCGAGGTCCCCATGGGCATGACGATCGGGGAGCTGGTCTTCGATGTGGGCGGCGGCGTCCCCGAGGGCCGAACCTTCAAAGCGGTCCAGATGGGTGGACCGTCCGGGGGCTGTATCCCAGCGTCCATGGCCGACCTGCCCATCGATTACAAGAACATCAGCGCAACGGGCGCGATTATGGGCAGCGGCGGGATCGTGGTGTTGGACGATACCACCTGCATGGTCGACATGGCGAGATACTTCCTTGCCTTTACCCAGTCGGAGTCCTGCGGCAAGTGCACCTTCTGCCGCATCGGCACCAAGCGCATGCTCGAGATCCTGGAGCGGATCACCGCTGGCCAGGGAGAGGAAGAGGATATCGAACGCCTTGAGAAGCTGGCCCACCAGATCCAGGACTCCAGCCTCTGCGGCCTGGGAACGACCGCACCGAACCCCGTGCTTACCACGATCCGCTACTTCCGGGAGGAGTACGAGGCCCACATCAGGGACAAGAAGTGTCCGGCCCACTCCTGTTCGGCCCTGGTCCGTTTCTCGATTGACGCGGACAAGTGCACGGGCTGCGGTCTCTGCAAAAAGACGTGCCCCGTGGACGCGATTTCTGGTGATCGGAAGGAGGCCCACGTCATCGACGAGGCCGTCTGCATCCGTTGCGGCAAGTGCGTCGCCACCTGTAACTTCGACGCAATTATCAAGGACTGAGGGGGGAGGGCATGGAGCGCTTCGAGTTCACCTTGGACGGCGTGACTATCCCCGCAGAGAACGGGGAGACGATTTTGCAGGCAGCGACCCGCGCTGGCCTCAAGGACCGGATCCCGACTCTTTGTTATGAGCCGGGCCTGCCGCCCTACACCTCGTGCTTTGTTTGCGTGGTGGAGCAGGAGGGACGGGATAAGCTCATGCCTGCTTGCTCCACGCTAGCAGGTCCCGGGATGGTGCTCTTCTCCGAGTCTGAGAAGGTCACAGCGTCCCGCCGGACAGCGCTGGAGTTGCTGCTGTCGGATCATCCGGCGGACTGCGTGGCACCCTGCTCCCGTGGCTGCCCTGCGGGCGTTGACGTCCAGACCTACCTGGCGTTGGCCAAGGAGGGGCTCTACGAGGCGTCGATCAGGACGATTCGCGAACGCAATCCGCTCCCCGGGATCTGCGGGCGGGTCTGCGTGCGCAAGTGCGAGGACGTTTGTCGTCGAGAGATCCTGGACGACCAGCCCGTGGGTATCAACATGGTCAAACGGGCCGTGGCCGACTGGTGGAACGAGCATCCCTACAAGGAGGAGCCTGGCGCAGCCACTGGGAAGCACGTGGGCATCGTCGGCGGCGGGCCTGCCGGGCTCACCGCTGCCTATTACCTGCGCCTCCAGGGCCACGCTGTCACGATCTACGAGATGCAGGAGAAGCTCGGAGGCATGCTCCGGTACGGCATCCCGGACTATCGCCTGCCCCAGGATATTCTGGATCTCGAAATCCAGCGGATCCTTGACCTTGGGGTCGAGGTGCGGAAGCGCGTTCGGGTGGGTCAGAATCTGGCACTGGACGATCTCCGCAAGCAGCATGATGCGATCTTAATGACCGTAGGCGCGCAGCGAGGATCCCCGGCTCGCATCGAGGGCGAGGATCACCCCATGGTGATCTCGGGGGTGGATTTCCTGGGTGGCGTGGTACGAGGTAAAGAGTACCCGATCAAGGGCCGGAAGGTAGCGGTGATTGGCGGGGGCAATACAGCCATCGACGCGGCCCGGACCGCGTGGCGCCTCGGCGCGGAGCATGTGACGATCGTCTATCGCCGGACCCGCAAGGAGATGCCAGCGAACGCGGAGGAGGTCGATGCTGCGGAGCACGAGGGGGTCCGCCTGGAGTTCCTCATCGCGCCGGTGAAGGTAGCCGCGGATGGCGACGCGTTCCATGGATTGACCTGTCAGAAGATGCGGCTCGGTGAACCCGACGCAAGCGGCCGCCGCCGTCCGATCCCCGTGGAGGGTAGCGAGCATCTGGTGGCCTGTGACGTGGTACTCGCAGCGATTGGGCAGAAGGTGGACCTAACGGGTCTTGACGACGGCCTCGATACAACCCGCTGGGGCTCGATCAAGGCTGACGAGTGGTCCTGTGCGACCTCTCTTGACGGGGTCTTCGCAGGGGGCGACGGGCTCACGGGGCCGTCGGTGGTCATCGACGCGATCGCACACGGCCGCCGCGCGGCCCTGTCCATGGACCAGTACATGCGGGTAGGCAAGCCTGTCCGCGCGCTAGAGCCCTTCTCCTCGCGTAAGGAGAACTTCGGCGAGGTGCGGGAACAGGATCTCCCCCCCGGGAAGCCCGGCCGAAGGCAGCGACAGGACGAGCTGACCGTGGAGGAGCGGGTCAACTCTTTTGAAGAGGTGGAGCACACGCTGGTGGACCACGAGGTGGTGGCCGAGGCCGAGCGGTGCCTGGCCTGTGGCTGCGCGGCTGCCGAGAGCTGCGACCTGCGGCGCCTGGCGGAGCGATACGGCCTGGATGACTCGGTCCGTGGGCAGACGGTGAAGCATTCCGTGGACGTCTCCCATCCCCGCATCGTCCTGGATCCCAACAAGTGCATCCTCTGTACCCGCTGCGTGCGTACCTGCGGCGATATACTTGGAATCTCCGTCCTGGGCTTGGTGAATCGGGGCTTCGAGACGGTCCTGTCCCCGTCCCTGGGGCGTCCCCTGGTCGAGACTGCGTGCATCTCCTGCGGGAACTGCGTGGACGCATGCCCCACGGGAGCCCTCTCTTTCTCGGACCTGGCCCTGTCAAAGCCGGCCAAGGTCACCATCCGGTCCGTCTGTACCCTCTGCGGGGATCTCTGTCCCGTGGACATCGGCGAGAACGCGTTCGGCCTCTCCGTCCGGCCTCCGGAGGAGGACGGTCCGCGCCAGCTTTTCTGCGAGTCGGGCCGATATGGCCTGCCCGAGTTGGCCGCGGGGAACCGTCTCACGCAGCCCCTGGTTCGAGAGGACGGGCGCCTGGTGCCAGCGTCCTGGGACGAGGCCATCGAGGCCGCGGTCAAGGGGCTGTCACGGGTCTCCGCTGGGTACGGTTCCGGGGCCCTCCTGGTGAGCGGCGGTGGAGAGCTGAGCTGCGAGGAGGGAGAGCGGTTGGCCGCGCTGGGGCGCGGCGGCCTCCACGCGCGCACAGGGAGCCTGGCCCTCTTCGCTGCGGGTACGGATATCCGCGCGCTCGACAGGGTCGGTCGGGTCACCCGGTCCAGCGCTACTTACGAGGACCTCTATGGTGCGGGCTGTGTCCTGGTCGTGGGTGAGGATCCCATGGAGGCCAATCCTGTGGCCGCTGCCCGCCTGCGTCGCGCCGTCCGTGAGGGCGCAAAGATCATTGCGATCACCTCTGCACCGACCCGAGTCACGGAGCTCGCTGACCTGTGGTTGGATGCTCGGCGCGATACCGCTCACCACATCCTCACTTGGATGCTCCAGGGCCTCATGGAGGAGAGCGGGAGGGATGGGCTCTGCCCGGACTGTGGAGTCGATCCAGCGCGTGCGCAACAGGCCCTCGATATCCTGACCTCGGTGGACGGGCCCGTGGTGGCTGTCATGTCCCTCGACGCCAGGCTCGACCGGTCGCAAGGCGCGCTGCCTGTCTTGATGGATCTCGTGGAGAAGCTCTCCGGAGGCCGACCGGGCGCGGGTGTCCTGTTGACCTCTGTGGTGCCCAACCTGCAGGGCCTGCGAGCGTCTGACCTCCTTCCCCGGGACGACGCGGAAGAGGAGGGCCTGGACGCAGCTCTCGATGCAAGTCAACTTCGAGGCGCCTGGATCGTGCGAGAGGATCCCGACGAGGACCGTAAACTTGGACCCGCCCTGGCCGATTTGAAGTTCCTGGTCGTACAGGATTGCTCCATGACCGCGACCGCGGCTCGGGCCGATGTTGTGTTACCCGCCTCGACCCATCTGGAGACCGGTGGGACCTTCGTGCGCTGCGATGGTCGGACCTTCAAGACCCAGGCAGCAGCGCCCCAGCGGGTGTCCATGTCCGTGATTGAGGTCCTGGAAAAGGCTGGCGCGCTGGTCGGTCTCTAGAATTTTCCGGGATCCAGGACGCGCCCCAGGAAGAAATAGGAGGGGATCAGTGTCCCTCCCCATCCGTCGAATCGCTCGGTCTTGAACGAGGGGCCTGACACGGTCTGGTTGGCCGGGTCATCCGGGTTTGGATGGGAGTCACCCTCGCGGTTGCACCCGTAGTAGCGGAGCCCAACGATCCGTCTCTCCTTGTCGGTGATCCAGCGGATGAAGATCACCGCGTGGCCTGTGCCGTTGGTGCGTGAGATGTTTACGAAGTCCCCTGGGAGGGCCTCGGACCATTGCTCGGGATAGAGGTTGTAGCCGATCCCCATGGCCTCGAGCGCGTCCGCGCAGGACGCGGACTCGGTGACTCCGTAGCCCTGCCAGTATTTGTAGAACTCCGAGCGGAGCGTGTTCCTGGTCAGCGCGCCGAAGGGGGTCTCTGGGGGGACGCCAGCCTCTGCCTGCCAGCGGCGGTACGCGTCTAGGAAGATCTCCAGCGTGTGTCCCGTGCAGACGCAGTGACCGTCGCCTTGCCAGC
>CAYOTU010000150.1:0-8749 GCA_964406905.1 uncultured Myxococcales bacterium
AACGAATTTGGGAAGCAGCCCGTTTTGATCGAGATCGGGCCCGTTTTCTTGCGACGGGGGGGAACCTCAGCGCCACCGCGTTGGCGGAGCTCCTGGTGAGTAAAGGTCTGCCGTTCCGAGAGGCACACCACCGGGTGGGCGCCGCTGTCCAGCAGGCTGCTGCGGCCGGAGAGACCCTGGAGACTTTGCCCGCGCCCATCCTGGAGGAGGCCCTGGGGGTGACTGACATCCCCGAGGGGATCCTGACTCCTGGCGGTTTGGCCGCTGGCCAGATCACCGCGGGCGCGCCTGGTCCGGGTCCCATGGGTGAAGCCCTGGCCGACATGGGGCGGCGCCGCGGGGCGCTGAGTCGGCGGATAGCGTCACGACGAGCCCGTTTGCCGTCCCCTGAGACCCTCGCAGCCCCTGCCCGGTAAGTAATTATCAGGTGTGCAACAGATTGATTCCGATGAAAAAATCTTCTTGACGCCCTCAGATCTACGGCCTATTGTTTGCCAACGGGCGGACTTCGAGGCGAGGAAAGCGGAAATGACTCGATCGGAACTGATTGAAGAAGTAGCGAAGACAGCCGATATCTCGAAGGACAAAGCAGCGCTTGTGGTGAGCAGCATCCTGAGCGGGATGACCGCCGCTCTGCGGAGCGGCGAACGAATCGAGATCCGTAACTTTGGCAACTTTGTCGTTCGCGAGTACGAGTCCTACGTTGGTCGGAACCCCAAGTCCGGCGAAAAGGTCATCGTGCCCCAGAAAAAGATGCCGTTTTTCCGTGCGGGCCTTGAGCTCAAGCGGATGATCAACGATTGACTCCATTGTCGCGCGCAGCGTTTCAACACCCCGCGGGTGCGGCTGTCCGGTGTGAACTCTGTCCCCATCAATGCCTGCTCTCGGAAGGTAGCCGCGGTGTCTGCGGCGTCAGAGAGGTGCGTGACGGTGTTCTGCGGACCCTCGTGTGGGGGAAGGCTATTTCCCTCCATCCGGATCCCATAGAGAAGAAGCCCCTCTTCCATTTCATGCCCGGCGCAGCCTCCCTCTCCCTGGCCACCGTGGGTTGCAACCTGAACTGTCGTTTTTGCCAGAACCACTCGATCTCCCAGGCACGACCCGAGGACGTCAGCGTGGCGACGGTTCCACCCGGGGCGGTGGTCGATGAGGCCCGTCGAATCGGGGCCCGCGTGATCGCCTACACCTACACCGAGCCGACGATTTTCTACGAGTACGCGGAGGATATTGCGACCGCTGCCGCAGCCGCTGACATCCGCAACGTTTTTATTACCAACGGCTTCATCGAGGAGGCGCCGTTGCGCCGGCTATTGCCGTTGATGGACGCGGCCAACGTGGATCTGAAGGCCTTCTCGGATGAGACCTATCGCCGGGTTCTCGGGGGCCGTCTTGCGCCGGTGCTGCGGACCCTGCGTATCCTGCGAGAGGCGGGGGTCTGGCTGGAGGTGACCACCCTCCTGGTGCCGGGCCTTAATGACGGCGACGAGGAGTTGCAAGCGATAGCGGAGTTCCTGGCGGATCTGGATCCGGGGATCCCCTGGCATGTGTCCCGCTTCCACCCCGACTATCGTATGACGGGCGGGACGGCGACACCGCCGGAGACCCTGGAGAGGGCCCTGGTCGCGGGGCAACGGGCAGGACTTCAGTATATCTACCCGGGAAATGTTCCAGGACATCGTTTGGAGAGCACTTGGTGCCACGCGTGCGGCGCGCTCCTTATCAGGCGGCAGGGGTTCCAAATAGGTGAGGTCCGCTGTAGTGACGGATGCTGCCCCGACTGCGGCGTGGCGATCCCGGGCCGGTTTCAGGGATATAATTTGGTGTCAGGGGCCGAAGGCGAGTAGAATACCTTTTTGGAAGAAGGGGGTATGCGTTGAAATGGCCCGGTGAATTACCGCCTCGAAACTATCGCGTCGCAGTGGTGGATGACGAGGACAACAACCTGCTCCTTTTTCGCGTCTCCCTCTCCGAGGCACCTCTCGATGTGGAGACCTTCCCGTCGGGGCAGGCCTTCCTGGACTCCCTTTCGGGAGGCCGCATCCCCGATATCGTGCTCCTGGACGTGATGATGCCCTACATGGACGGGTTCGAGGTCTGTCGACGGCTGCGGGCTCAGCCCATGACCGAGTTCCTGCCTATCATCCTGGTGACAGGGCTGGACGATACGGAGTTCACGATAAAGGGTCTTAAGGCGGGTGCGGACGACTACCTCTCCAAGCCTTTCCACCCCCTGGAGCTCATGGCCAGGATGCGGGCCCTGCTGCGGGTCAGTCTGCTCACGGAGGAGTTGAAGACGAAGAACGTCCTCCTGTCCGACGACAAGATGCACTTGGAGCAGCTCGTTAAGGAACGGACCAGCGAATTGGAGGGCTTGACCATCGGGCTGGTTACCGCGTTGGAGAAGGCCAACGAGATGAACGACTCGGACACCGGTCTTCATCTTTTGCGGGTGTCCAACTACTCAAAGATTCTCGCCAAGGCCATGGGCCTATCCAAGGACACGATCTTCAAGATCTCCCGCTATGCGTCCCTCCACGACGTGGGCAAGGTCGGTATACCCGATCAGCTCCTCAAGAAGCCGGGTACTCTCACAGCGAAAGAGTTCGAGGAGATGAAGCTGCACACGGTCTACGGCTACGAGTTGCTCAAGGTAGCAAAGGTGGATGTCGTGGCGCAGAATATCGCGTACTGCCATCACGAGAAGTTCAACGGCACGGGCTACCCCCGGGGCCTTAGAGGAGACGAGATCCCCGTGGAGGCCCGCGTCGTCGCCATGGCCGACGTCTTCGACGCGCTCACCACCAAGCGCTGCTACAAGACCAATTACGACTTGGAGACCTCGCGAGAGATCTTCCTCGCCGAGTCCGGGCTGCACTTCGAGCCCAGCATGGTCGAAGCCCAGCAAGATTGCTGGAATCAGTTTGCCGAGGTTCTGGGAAACTATGGCGACGATAACCAATCAAAGTAGTCTTTGGTCTTTCCTGCTAATCGTGTTTACTATGAAAAACCCTTGACACCGCTTTTGGTAAGCAGCATCCTGATACCGGGTCGCAGTGTGACTGAGTAGCAAGAGCCTCTCATTCCACTGTGTTGTGGTCAACAGTGGGAACAAATAGGAGTCAGACATGGCCAGAAAAAAGACCGATTTGCATGAGAAGGAAATTTTTACCACCTATGATGCGGCGCGTATCTGCAACGCGAACATAGCGTCGATCAAGAACTGGATAGCGAAGGGTCTCTTGAAGGCCTTCCGGACTCCGGGCGGGCATTATCGGATCAAGCGTCGGGATCTCCAGCTCTTCATTCAGAAGTACAACATGCCCAACCCGTTCCAGGAGCGCTTTGAGAAGAAGATCTATATCCTTGACACCAAAACCACCGCGGTGGAGAGGCTCACAAAGGCCCTCGGAGACCACACGGTCACCACCTTCGACGATCCGCTCCCGGCTGCGTTGAAGATCGGCCTTGAGCGCCCTGACCTCGTCGTGATGGACGTGGATCTTGGGGACGTGCGCGGTGAGGATTTCATCGATCTGCTGTTTGGCTACCCCGAGACCCGGAACATTACTGTGGTGATCTACGGTGACGTGAGCGATCAGGCCCGCGCCATGAGTCTCCGCAAGAAGGGCGTAGCGGATATCCTGGCCAAGGATATCTCCCTCAAGGAGCTCAAGCAATCCCTCAACGATCACCTCGAGGCTTAAAGCCCTCTGAGCTAACCGACGGGGCGGCCATGCTGTGTGGTGTCGGACTCTGGAAGTCCTTCCGCGGCCGGGGATTGCGACGCGTTGTCCTCGATGACTGCACCCTGACTCTTCCACCTGGAGAGATAACCGGGATTGTAGGCCTCAATGGGGTTGGAAAGAGCACCCTCCTGCGGATCCTCGCAGGAGTGCTTCAACCCGATGCAGGGTCCGTATTCCTGGGCGACATGGACTTCACCTCCCGGCCTCTGGAGCGTCGACGGCGGGTCGTGCTGATCCAGTCCGAGACCCGCGGCTTCTACTGGCGCCTGACCTGCCGCGACAACCTGCGGTTCTTCGCTGTCCTTCAGCGGCCTTCCGCAAGCACGTCGGTCCGGGATGCTGCCGTGGACGCGGCCATGGAGGAGTTGGAGCTTACTGAGTACGCGGAGCAGCGGTTCATGACTCTCTCCAGCGGTTTTATGCAGCGCATGGCACTGGCTCGGGGCCTTCTCCATGGTGGTGGGTTCGTCCTCATGGATGAACCCGCGCGTGAGTTGGACGCACCTGCGCGAGGACGGCTCCTGGATAGGATGGAGGATCGTGTGCGGCGGGACGGCGTGGGGGTCGCCTGGGTCACCCACCGCCCCGAGGAGTTGCAGGGGAGGGCAGCGGGGTTCAGAGTTCTCTTGCCCGGCGGCAGGATGCAGACGGTGGAGAGCGCTGCGGAGGCCGCGGATCTTCTCGAGGCCGGGGAAGCAGGCTGATGTGGATCACGGCTTTCTTCATGCGCGACGTCAAGGAGGAGATCTCCTATCGCCTGAACATGGTCTGGCAGGTAGGGAACCTGATCTTCGGCGTCCTGGGGCTCCTCTTTCTTGGGCGCCTGGTGGGAGCTGGCGGGGTCAACCCCGCGCTGGAGCCCTACGGAGGCGACTACTTTCTCTTCGCAGTGGTCGGCGTCGCTGTGGGAGACGCGATGTGGGCCGCGCTCCGTGGCTTCGCCGGGCGGGTTCGGTACGACCAGATGGTCGGGACCCTAGACGCGATGCTTACCACCCCGGCGCCCCTTCGGTGGATCGTTTTGGGCTCCGGGGCCTTCCCCCTGGTCAAGGCCCTCCTGCGCCTGGCCATTTACCTGGTGGCGGGATTTGCACTGGCAGCGACCCCTCCTCCCGGGAGTGCGTGGCTCCTCGCCCTTGTGCTGCCCCTGACCTTCCTGGGCTTCGCTGCCCTCGGGGTGGCATCGTCGGCTTTGACCCTGGTGTTCAAGCGGGGAGAGCCCGTGGGGATCCTTTTCGGCGCTGTGTCCTTCCTGGTCGGCGGAACCCTCTATCCGGTATCCAGCCTCCCCGGCTGGGTCCAGGAGATCGCCGCAGCCCTGCCCCTGACCCACGCAATCGAGGCGAGCCGAAAGGCCCTCCTCGGAGGCGCAAGTTTCGGGGGCATTCGGGGTGAGCTGATCTACCTGGTGCTCTTTGACCTTGCCGCGCTCATCGGTGCAGCCCTGGCGCTGCGCTTCGCACAGGGACATCTGCTGCGGTATGGGACGTCGCGCCAGTACTGACTTCAGTGCACTTATTGTTCGAGGAAGGACTTCAGCTTGCGGGCGCGGGTCGGGTGGCGGAGCTTGCGGAGGGCCTTGGCCTCGATCTGGCGGATGCGCTCACGGGTGACGAAGAAGTCCTGACCGACCTCCTCGAGGGTGTGGTCCGATTTCTCACCTATGCCAAAGCGCATCCGCAGGACCTTCTCCTCTCGAGGAGTCAGGGTGGCCAGGACCTTTCGGGTCTGCTCGCAGAGGTTCTGGTTGACCACGGTGTCCGCTGGGGAGGGAATTTTCTTGTCCTCGATGAAGTCGCCGAGGTGGCTGTCCTCCTCCTCGCCGATGGGGGTCTCCAGGGAGATGGGCTCCTTCGCTATCTTGAGGACCTTGCGAACTTTGTCCACGGGCAGGTCCATACGGACAGCGATCTCCTCCGGCGTCGGCTCCCGCCCCAGATCCTGGACAAGGTAGCGGCTGGTGCGGATCAGCTTGTTGATCGTTTCGATCATGTGTACCGGGATACGGATCGTGCGGGCTTGGTCCGCAATGGCCCGGGTGATCGCCTGCCGGATCCACCAGGTGGCGTAGGTCGAGAACTTGTAGCCGCGGCGGTACTCGAACTTGTCGACCGCCTTCATCAGGCCGATGTTGCCCTCCTGGATCAGGTCCAGGAACTGCAGGCCGCGGTTGGTGTACTTCTTCGCTATGGAGACCACCAGACGAAGGTTGGCCTCGACCAACTCGCTTTTGGCCCGATCGGCCAAGCGCTCGGCCCGGGCCATCTCGCGGTAGATCTCCTTGAATCGTTCGACGGTGACGCCGACGGAGTGCTCGACTTCTGCGAGTTTGCCCTGGGAGATCGCTATCTTGTCAATCTGGCGACGGGCCTCGGCCACGGTGACCGGGAGGCCGCTCTTGGCTGCGGGGAGGCGGCCCTTCTCGACCTTGCGCACGATGACGCCAGCCTCGTCCCCATTTCTCCCGACGCGCTCCTCCGCATCGAAGATCACCCGCTCGTTGATGTAGACCTGGCTGACCTTCGTTTTCACTGAGCAGACCATCTTGTCCATCAGGCGGCGATTGAACCGAACGCTGGTCAGGAGCAGGATGATCTCACGCCGATTGCGGCGGGTCTTGGTGCGGTAGCGCTTCTTAGTGGTCTTCTTGATCTCCGGGGAGTCGACCCGCGTCTGGAGGCGTCGGCTTTCGTCGAAGAGCGTCCGGGCCTTGCCGAGTATCTCCGCTACATGGTTTGTCAGGGACTCCTCGTCCCCGTTTTCCGAGTCATCGTCGTCAAAGTCACGAACCACGTCCCGAACTGGTATCTTTCGGTCCCTGAGGGATCCCTCGATGGACAGCAGAACCTCTATACCCTTGTCCAGATCCAGGAGAGACTCGAGGACCCCTCGCTCTCCCTCCTCGATGCGTTTGGCGATGTCCACCTCACCCTGGCGGGTCAGGAGAGGGACCGTGCCCATCTTTCGGAGGTACATACGGACCGGGTCGGTGGTCTTGGGTTCTGCAGCAGCCTTCTTGGCCGCGGCCGCGGCCGCGGCCTGCTTCGGCGCCACCGCCTTGTTCGGATTGACTTTATCCACCACGCGGATCTGATGCTCCTCCAGGATAGCGAAGATCATGTCGAGCTTCTTCTCGACGACCGCGTGAGCCGGGAGGTTCTGGTTTAGCTCATCCACAGTCAGGAACCCCTTGGTTTGCCCGAGCTTGATGAGCAGCTTGACCTGATCCTGTTCTACCAGTGCCTTGGCCATTGCATCCCCGTGTCGCTAGTTCATTCTCTGCTGCCCGACGCGCAATAAGCGGAGCACCTCGTCCAACTCTGTCCCGAGCTGAGCCAAGACCTCCGCATCCCCCTGCTGCTCGGCCTCACGATGCCGACACAGGAGTTCCTCCCGCTTTTTCTTCAGGCGATCCTTACGCAGCTTCTCCAACTTCTTGTCGAGGGCCGACTCCGCCTTTTCATCCGCCACCTCATACTCAGCGATGGTCAGTATTTCGCGCAGGTCGCCTTCATCTTCTCCGTCCCCGATCATTGCCGTCAGGATCCGTCCGGTCTCCTCGTATTGGTCCAGGAGCCGTTGAATCAGACGCACAATGACCTCGTGAAACAGATCTTCCAGCGTCGAGTCCAAGTCCTGTACGCGACGCAGTAGTGTGGGATACTTGATCAAAAGAGCAACGATGTCCAACTCGTTTTTGCCGATCCTGCGGCTTTTCTTTACTATTCCAGCCGTGCTTCTCCGTCTCGGCGCGCCTCTTGTAACACCGGCGATCCCTGGATCGATTCCCACGGAGTGCGCAAGCTGCTCCAGGAACTGGCTCCGCTCCATCTCATCCAAGAGGAACTTCGCGTAGGTCCCACCGTCTCGCATGGCTGCGGCCCGACCGCTCATGGAGTCCTCGGAGCGACCAGCGATGAGGCGCACGAGCCACTCCAGGTAAGGGATCCCGCGCTCGACCAGGGTGCGCAGGTGGGCCGGGCCCTCCGCGTTCAGGATGCTGTCCGGGTCCTCTCCGTCGGGGAGCGGAACGACCGTGCCTCGCACCGCCGTCGGCAGGAGGACCTTGAGAGCCTTGTCCGCCGCCTTGGTGCCTGCCTCGTCCCCGTCGAACATCAGGACCAGGCGGTCGGTGAACCGGGACACCAGGCGCACCTGCTGTTCGGTCAGGGCCGTGCCCATGGGAGCCACCGCGTTGGTGAGGCCCGCCCGATGCATCGCCACCACGTCCATCTGGCCTTCGACCAGGACTGCATGGCCGGCCTTGCGGATCCCATCCCGTGACTCCCAGAGGCCGTAGAGGAGTTCACCCTTGTGGAAGGCCAGTGACTCGGAGGAGTTGATGTATTTGGGCTGCTGGTCGGCCTCGAGGGCTCGGGCGCTGAAGCCGGCGACGTGACCCGAGAGGTCGCGGATCGGGAAGACCACGCGGCCCCGGAATCGGTCCCCGACCTTGCGGGGATCGTCACGGCCTTGCCAGAGCAGGCCCATCTCGATGGCCGCTACGATGGATTGTCCCTGGTGGGTCAGCGCGCGGTGGAGGCCGCCCTCCTGGGGGACGTAGCCCACGCCGAAGGTCGCTGCCTGTTTGCCGTCCATCTGCCGGCCCTTGAGGTACTCCTGGGCTCTGGTGCCCTGGCGGCCCCGGAGCTGTGCGGTGAACCAGAGCGCGGCTGCCTCGTTGACCTCGAACATGAGGTCCTTCTTCTCCCGGTGCTCCCGCCACTTGGCCGCGCCACGGTGCCAGTCGTCGGGCAGGTCCACGCCGGCCATGTTGGCCAACTCCTGGACTGCTTCGACATAGGAGAGGCCTCGGGCTTCCTTCATGTAGGTCAGTGCGTTGCCCCCGGCCTGGCAGCCGAAGCAGTAATAGAGGCCCTTGCTCGGGCTCACTGAGAAGGACGGCTTGTTGTCGGAGTGAAAGGGGCAGAGGCCGACCCAGTTGGTTCCGTTCTGCTTGAGGCGGACGTCCTGGGAGATGATGTCCACCAGGTTGACCCGCT
>CAYOTU010000151.1:0-8723 GCA_964406905.1 uncultured Myxococcales bacterium
CGCAGACGCCCGCTGTGCAGACTTCGCCGGCAGCGCAGTCGTCGTTGGTTGTGCATTCCACGGCAAAGGCCGGGGTCACGGCCAGCACGAGCGCTACCAGGCTCATCAGCGTAATCAGTCTCTTCATCGGTCTCTCCTCTCTCTAAATGACAAAGTCTAAGATGGAGTTCCTATACCGGAAGGGACCATGTCCGTCAAGGATTTGCAGGCTTTTTTCAGGGCTCGGGCCAGACGATTTCCGGCTCGCCCCCGTGAAGGAAGGTGTCAACATAGTGGAAGAAGACACCCTGGGCCCGGGCCTTTTGCTCCGCACCGTCGCCGCCGTTGAACAGCTCGTGCTCACCGTCGAACTGCAGCACGCCCCAGGTGAGGCCCTCGGGTGGCGTGGGCGTAAGCCAGTCCCAATCTTCGAGAATGGGCTCAACCAGGGGCGCGCCCGCTGCCACGGCCAGCTCGTAGCCCGTGCGGGGCGGGACCGTGGTGTCCTGGAGGCACACGTGGAGTTGGAAGGGGCAGGGGCCCCGATCTCCGACGGGATCGAGCATGAGGTGTCGTGCGTAGTGGGCCGGATCCGAGAAGCTGATCATGTGGCTCCCGAGGACCCGGAACGCGCTCCACGTGCCCCCGGGGAGCGCGTCGTAGAGGCCCATCTTCTCAAAGGAAGTCTGGATCAGGTGTATGAAGTCGCCTCCGCCGTTGACAAAGCCTCCGATGCGCTCGGTGCGTGAGAGGGGACAGGCCAGGCTGGACATTATAGCGCCCAGGGAGTGCCCTGTGTACGCGATGCGGTCCAGGTCCAGGTCCAGGCCCAGGCCCTGCACAGCGCGCTCAAAGGACAGTATATCCAGCGCGCTCTGGCGGAAATTGTCCACCAGCACCCGGGGACGGTCCAGCGCCAGGAACCAGAAGCCCCCGTCTTTTCCCTCCCCGTGATACATGAAATCGAAGCCGCCGGACGCGATGTCGAGGGACGCGTATTTCCTGGCCCAGGAGTACATGGTTTCTTTATGAGAGTTGAGGCCGTGCTGCGCTATGGCGAAGGGCCAGGGACCGTCTGCGGGATTGGACGGGATCACGAGCCAGAAGTCCCGCCATACGTAGTCGTGGACTTCGGGCTGGCCGTCCGGGCCAGGGAGGAGGATCTCGTCCGCGTTCCGGAAGTCAGGGGCAGCGAAGCGTCCCTCGACAACGAGCCCCACCTGAGGGTGGGATGCGAAGGACGGGTGGTCCGCGCCTGGGATGATGTTGTCCACGCCGTCCCCGTCCGGGTCCAAGTCCACCTCAATGTCCATCGCCTGGATCATGTCCGCTGCCGCGAAGATGGTCTCCTTGGAGGTACCCGTGGTGTAGAGCAGGGCCAGGAGAAGCTCCTCCGGGGCTGGCGAATCAGCGAGCGCGTCGAGCGCGTCGAGGGTCCGATTCCGGATCCGCACCATCTCCGCGCGCCAGGAAGCGGGCCCGTAAGGTGCGCGGAGGCCCAGGGTCACCTCGGCCAGGGGCGGCATAAGGAAGGGAGCCCCGCCCGCGGCGGTGGTGAGGCCCTGTCGGACCATGACCAGGTACCGTTCCCCTTCGTGAAGGGGGCGCACGGGGTCCAACTCGATAAGACGCCGCGCCACCTCGCCACTCTCCAGGTACTCCACGTATTCGATCCGGAAGAGCACGTCCGCGCTGTCGGATATTCGTCTGACCTCGATCGCCTCTCCCACTCCCGTGTACGCGGGCAGGCCCGCGGGGGCCTCGATTACCGGGAGCGTGACGATGCCGACCGGGCCGAAGCCGTTCAGGAGTTCCAGATGGGGCAGGTAGGCTGCGAACATGTCCGCCACGGGCTGGATCAGCGCGTTGGCGTGGAGGGAGCCCGTAACTTTGATCCGCAGCCCCGTGTCCGCGTCCATGTCTACCTCTGTGTGCCAGTCCCAGGGGAAGGGAAGGAGGGGTGGGTCGGTCCGCAGGCTCATTTCGATGAAGGGGCCCTCGGGGAAGGGTGGCAGGAAATCGGGATCCACGGTGTCCACCGTGTCCGGTCCACGCGGGGAACGGTCTGGGATCGTGTCCGTAGCGAGGTCGATTTGTGTATCCGTCGTGTCATAGAGCACCACGTCGGGCGTAGAGCGGGTAGGGCCGCCGCACGCAGCGGCAAGTAGAATCAAGACCGAGATCACGTACCGGATGATGTGTCTCAAGTCCGTTCCTCCGTGACGTGGTTTCCCCATGTCGGGGGTGTGGAGCATCGTATCCGATCCCCGGGGCGTTGACAAACCGCGTCATGCTGTGGTCAAATCTCTGCAGCCTGGGATACGTTGGATTTTATCAGGAGGTACGTAGACGATGCTTGGGACGCGAATCTACATCGTTTTCTTCTTGCTCACAGCCGTTGCGGTGAGCTGCGTGAACAAGAGCGAGCCCATGAGCCCCTGGTACGGCTGCATGGCCTTCTGCACAAACCAGTGCATGGCCGATGGCGACTGCAACATCTCTGCTGGGATGTCCCAGGACCAAATTGACGCGTGCGAACGGGCCTGCGAGAAAGGCTGCGAGACCGACTGTGCGGACGAGTGCAAGTCCAACTGCCCCGAGCCGACTCCAGAGGACACCGTGGAACCCGACATCGCTGAGCCTGATATCGCCGGAGACATTGGCGGGGATGTTGCCGCGGGGCCGCAGCCCGTGGGGAGCGCGTGCGAGGTCGACGACGACTGCGCCGGGAGCCTCCAGTGTTTCACCAAGGAGTTCCTCATCGAGACCGCCGGGGGTTTCGGCATGGAGTGGACCATCGACATTCCCGGAGCGATGTGCTCCCTCCTCATGTGCCAGTTCAGCCCGGATCTCTGCGGAGAGGACGGCTCCTGCTTCGACGTGGCGCCCCTCTTCGGCGAGGAGAGCATGGAGATCGGCCTCTGTTTCAAACAATGCGTCGACACCTACGATTGTCGGTGGCAGGAGGGCTACCTCTGCTACTACACAGGCGTGGAGGGTGAGCGGTTCTGTCTGCCCACGGAGCTGATCATGGAGATTCCGTGCGGGGATGGAGTGTGCGGCGGGGAGAACGCGCCCACGGAGAACGCGGAGACCTGCCCGCGGGACTGCGGCGAGTGAGGGGGGACGATATGCTGAAGACTATGCTGCCCATCGTTGCTCTGTTTATTTTTGTGGCGACCACACCGGCCCGAGCCGATGACCGCGGCCCCATGGTGCCCCTCCGGACCGTCAAGGCCCTGGACGCGCCCGCCGCGTTGGACACACCGCCGCCCTCTGCTGTGGAGGACAAGATAGAGCTGCCGCCTCACATGCGCGTGAAGAAGTCGAAGAAGCATATCCTTGGCTGGTGGGGCCGCTTCATGGACAAGGAGATCGGCAAGATCGGAGGGATGGACCTCTACGGGGTTACCTCCCAACTCCCCCAGGGCTACGCGTACATCAAGTGGGACTGGGGGATAATCGAGGCGGGCAGCCGCTACGACAACCGCCGCAAGAAGGGCCCGGTCATGAAGCCCATCCAGTTCACCCAGGACAGCGATGGCGACGGCATCGATGAGAAGCTGATCTCCATCGACATGGGTCTCCAGGGCAAGGGCGGCGGTCACACGTTCCAGTTCTCCTACGGGATCATCGACGCGCTGGACTGGTACATCGAGGTGCCCTTCACCTACATGAACCTGAAGTTCAGGCCCAAGACCCAGATCATCGACGACGACGGGAACCGGGTGGCGCCGTCCCTGGCCGCGGTCCTGGGGATAGACGACCCCAAGACCTTCAACGCGTACGACTTCAACAAGGACCTCCTCCCCATCCTGGGGCGCCCTTCGCTGGACACGACCTACACCGGCAAGTGGCTCCTCGGGGACATCAACACCGGCTTCTCGTGGAACATCTTCCGGAACAGGCGCTTTTCCATCGCACTCACCCCCCGGGTATATCTCCCCACCGGGCACCAGCCCTCGCCGAACAGCAACCTCCTCTGGGGCACCGGCCCCGAGATGGAGGCGGGCATCGGCGGCTGGGCCGCGGGCTTCACCCAGGGGTATGACCTGCGGATCTACAAGTACTCTTATTGGGTGGACATCATCCTCAGCGCGGAGGTCGCCATGTCCTACGCGTTCCCCCAGGAGCGCGAGTATCCCACCAACTTCCCAGTGCCCAACCCCATGGCCGTGGCGTTGGATCCCACAGCGTTCCCGGACCTCTCACATCTTGACGGGAGCTTCACCTATACGCCGGGGTTCTCCGTGAGCGCGCTCATGAAGCTCGGGGTCCAGGTGGCGATCTTCGGCCTCGCCGCGGGCATCGGAGTGCAGCACTCCCAGGAGCCGGAGCTAAACGCGGACTACGCGTTTGTTCAGATGGCCAAGAGCCTGGAGCTGCTGGGCACCATGCAGCAGGAGCTGTTCCAGCTCGGCGCGTCGATGAATCTCTTGCCATTTTACATACCCATGGAGTTGGGCTTCACGTGGACCAAGGACATCTCGGGTTACAACGCGATCGTCTTCGACAACTTCTTCCAGTTCACCCTGAAGACATACTTCCCCATCTGGCGCGATTTCGACGTAGACTCCTGATCCGCGTCTCAGCCGCCTTTCAAGATAGCCAGGGCCTTGATCAGCTCCGTGTGGATGCGGTCCACTTCGGCCACGGGCCAGGCGGACTCCCCGGACCTGCGTACAAACGTCGTGAGGTCTGAGCGGTTGTCAAACTTCGCGGTGGGCAGGAACCAGGTTTTTTCAGCAAACCGCTTCTCACCGTCCTCGTCCTCTACCACCATGAGTCGGTCTACCTGGATGTGGTCCGGTTCCGCTGAGGTCTCCAGGAGGTGGTCCATGTCATCGGTGCCGTACTCCCCGAGCATCACCTCCAGGGGGACCATGTGGTGCAGGATCGAGCCCTGCGCGTCTGGTTTGCCCCGGTCCCGGTTCTTGCGCCGGGACTCCGCGGGGTCGACCCAGATGTAGAGGACCACCGAGTTGTCCAGGATTTTTTCATCAAGGCGAGACAAAGCGTACGCGTAGCCGCGAGGCGGCACCAGGGGTTTGTCCGCTCCGTGAGGGCCGCCGCGGGCTGCCTCGATGAAGATCGTCTTGCCGGCCAGGTCTTGCTCGCATTGCCTGTTCTTCTCTGCGAGGAACTCCTGCGCCTCGGCCTCAAGGGCCGCGGCGACCGCGCAGCGGTCCTTGTAAGGGATCGTGCCGAGGACCTCTTCCAGGCCGATCTTGGCCCGGGCCGCGTCGATCCGGTCCATAAGGAGCTGCGCTGCCTGGTCAGTCTCCACGACCCGGTTGGCCAGGAGGTCATCGTAGTCCTCATTGAGCAGCTCCATGAGGGTGCCCCACTCGTACTGGTCGATGAAGGGCCGCGAGGGGCCTTCATAGAATAGGAAGTCATAGCCCCGCTGGTGCAGCTCGTCGTCGATGCGGTGCATCGCGTGGACGTAGGGGTAGTCGTCGAGTTGGAGCGTCGGCCCTACAGGGCTCTCCCCCTCCAGGCGACCCAGGAAGGTTTCAGAGTCCAGGTAGGTCCGGACTTCGGATTTTCCCGACGCGGGAAGAGCGAAAAGCAGCACGGTGTGGAGCTTGTCGGTCATGGGGTTCTCCTTTGATGTTTGGGAGGCAAGGATAGTTGAGGGGTGGGGTCGGTGGCAAGTCCGGCCTTGAGCAGAGACAGGTCAATGCGGGGTAGAGGTGGAGCTGAGACTTGACAGCAACGGGGCAACCGGTAAAAATGGTTACCAGTTGCTGCCGAGACTGGGAAGATCAGTTGCCTGCGGAGACGCCATGCTTGACACCATCAAGTCGATCATCCTGGATAACAGCGAAGCCGGGTTGGAGACCGGGGTGCAGAGGCACTTGAAGACCGATGTAATTCCGGGTAAGGCCTCCGTCATTATCGGAGTGCGGCGGAGCGGGAAGTCGACATTTTTGTTCCAGAAAATCCAGCGCCTCCTGGACGAGGGGGTGCCAGCCGAGAATATTCTCTTCCTGAACTTCTTCGATGATCGTCTCCATGGCTTGAATCGGGATAACCTCGGGCTGGTCATCGAGGCCTACTACTCGCTCTATCCCGAGAAAAAAAATGTCGAGACCGTGTACTGCTTCTTCGATGAAATCCAGGCTATTGAAGGATGGGAGCCCTTTGTTGATCGATTGATGCGGACCGAGAAATGTCGAATCCATATTACGGGATCTTCGGCTCGGATGCTCTCCAGGGAGATCGCCACCCAGATGCGGGGCAGGGCGCTCTCGTGGGAACTGTTCCCGTTTTCTTTCGGGGAATACCTGGACTTCGGGGGGATCGAACACGATGGGCCTCTGTCTACTCGTAGGCGGCTTATCGTCCAGAAGGCGTTTGACGCGTTTTGGGAAGTGGGTGGTTTTCCAGAGGTTTCGGGCCTTGACCGGCGCCTGCGGATCAAGATCCATCAGGAGTATTTGAACGCAATTCTCTTCAGGGATCTCGTGGAACGTCATGACATCTCGCACCCCAGGGCGGTCGTGGACCTCGCCCATCGCCTGATCGACAACATTGCCTCAATGTACTCTGTCAACGCGCTCACCGGATATCTCAAGTCTCGGGGACATAGGGCCCCGAAGGCGGCCGTGTCCGACTACCTGGAGTGGTTTGAGGATGCATTTTTCCTGTTCACAGTTCGGATCTTCGATGCCTCCCTGGCGCGCAGCCAGACGAATCCGAAGAAGATCTACTGTGTGGACCACGCCTTGGTCACGTCTGTGTCCTCCGGCATCCTGGTTAATTCGGGACATCTGCTGGAGAACCTCGTGTTCATCACGCTTCGGCGCCATATCCAGGATATCTACTACTACAAGACGAAGAGCGGCCTTGAGGTGGACTTCATAGTGCGCGTGGAGGATGGTTCACTCCGGCTGATACAGGTCTGTGAAACCATGGCCGGCGCGCAGACCAGAAAGCGGGAGATCAAGGCGCTGAGTGAAGCAATGGAGATGCTGGGGCTTTGTTCCGGGACGGTTGTCACTCGTAGCGAGACCGAGAGCATTGAAGTTGGGGCCGGAATCATCAAGCTGGTTCCAATATGGCGCTTTTTGTTGGATTGGAGTTGACGCCTACCGCCAACGATAGTCGATTCCGATGGTGACCACGGGGCCGCCGTAGACGCGGGAGTCGTACTGCTGGAGTGTTGAAACCTTGTTCGCGTCCGCGTCGCAGTAGGTCTCCTTGCCCGATGGGACATAGTCGTTCAGCGCCACGCCGCCGATGGTTACCGGGATGATGAGGGTGCCGTGGCCGCCGTTGCCCATGACCAGCGTGCGGATGCCCAGGTCGCCGTAGAACCAGCCAGCGTTGGAGTAGGACCAGTCCGTGACCAGGGTGACCCGGCGGGTCAGGGGTATGGCCAGGGACGCGTCGACGCCCTCCCAGTTGAACTCGTATCCGGTCAGATCCTTGTCTTCGTCGGTGGGGGTGCAGTCTTCGCCCATTTCCTTCATATCCACGCTGCCGCCAAAAGCGAGCCAGGACGAGGTCCTCTTGCGTTCGTAGATGAACGCGTTCTGCACGGTCAGGTTGAGACCGTCCACCGTGCCCAGCCGCACCTTCTGCAGGAAGCTCAGGCCGCGGCGGCGTTCGTGGCTGGAGAAGACGTATCCCAGGCCGAGACCCACCTCAAAGTAGTCGGTGTCATAGGAGGGGACCACGTCCAGATGAAACGGCGCGGCAAAGTCTGCGCCAAAGACCAGGCCGATGTTGCTGAAGCCTGCTGACAGGCGCATGGGGAACGCGAAGGTGCGGTCATACATGACGCTGGTGAGCATCCCCGCGCTGAGGGTGTTGATGCCAAGGTAGGGTCCGACTTTTGCCTGGATTCGGTTGAGGCTGCGTTCGTACCCGGGGAACCAGGTGTTGCCTGAGGTCTTCCTGTTGGAGGGGACCGCGTGGTCGCCGACCCGTGCCCGGTCTCCCCGCCCCAGCGAGACCAGCGCCTTGTCGGGAGAGACACTGGTGACCTGGACCACCGCGGTGATCTGGTTGGACGGTCGCTGTTCGTACAGGCCCGTCTCCAGGCTGTACTGCCGGGTGAGCGCCTGGGAGCGGATCTCGAAGCGGTCGCCCTGTGCGACCCCCGCGTCCGTGCCGATGTCCAGAACAGCGATGTCCCCGCGCACTTTGGTGACGGTCCCTGCCATGCGCTCGGCCGCGACGACGGCCTTCTCGTCAGGCATGTCGGCGCCGCCGGGCGGTGTCCACGTCGTCGTGGTCGAGACCTGCGCTACCCGGCCACCGAGGAGTCCTGAGACCCCGGCGGGCCGCAGGCTCCCGTCCGCAGCGATTTGCAGCGGCACGAGCGCGAGATGAGCCGAGATGGCCATGAGGCCCCCGGGACCGGGCTGCAACCCGATCACCTCGCCGTCCGCAGGCACCCAGCCGCCGGTCAACTGTCCCCCCCGTAGCGTCGAGGGAGTACACGAGCACGCCCTGCGCGCCGGCCACAACATAGACGCGCCCCTGGTACAGCAGACAGCTAGCCGCGCCGGCCTCCACGTCAAAGGTGGTGGTGGCGTCGCCCAAGGTGACGACGGCTTTCCTACCCTCGATGCGGCATTCATCAGCCGCGGCAGAGGCCGTGCCGACCACGAAGAACAGGGCAGTGAGCGCAACGAGCCGTAGTGTGGTCTTCATATCTGTACCTCCGAGGTGATTAAGCAGAATACAGGAAAGCCGTGATCATTTGCCCCCGTAGGCCTCGTCATGTGGGC
>CAYOTU010000152.1:0-8587 GCA_964406905.1 uncultured Myxococcales bacterium
GAGGGTCTTGTCGATGTAGGCGAGGGCCTTGGGCTTGTCCTGGGGCAGAACAACACGGATGGTAAGGTAGTTGGACGCGTGGCTCGAGGTCAGGAGGCAATTCTCCAGATTCAGGTGCTCCAGAAGCACCCTCAACTCCCGGGTCATGGCCGTGCGCCCGGGGAGGGTGAACTCCCCGGCCTGGATCATCGCGTCAAGGGTGCCCCCTTCGGTGGCCATGGTTGAGAGGACTCCCACGTAGTGTGGCTGGATCAGGTTCAGGACCTCAGCGGTGGCGATGGCGTGTTCCCGGGAGCGCTTGAGCTCCCCCAGGCCCATGAGGACCATGCCTGAGTAGGTGATGCCCGCATCGATCACCCGCCGCGCCGCGTCCACGGCCTGGGCCGCGGTGGAGCCTTTGCGGAAGCGCTTCAGGATCTCGTCATCGCCGCTCTCGATGCCGTGGTAGATTATCCCCAGGCCCAGGTTATGCAAGGTCTCCAACTCCTCGGGGGTCTTACGGAGGATCGACCGCGCGTCCGCGTAGGTCCCCACCCGCTCGACCCAGGGCATGCGCTCAGCGATGGCTTCCAGAACCTGCACCAGATCATCCTGGGGCGCGATAAGTGCGTCCCCGTCGCAAAGGAAGACCCGCCGCAGCCGGAAGCGGGTGGCCTCGATGATGTCCTCCTCGATCTCGTGCCAGGGTTTGATCCGAAACGTCTTATCTCGATACATCTCGCAGAAGACGCATTTGTTATAGCTGCACCCCACAGTGACCTGGAGAAGGAGGCTGGCCGACTCGCTGGGGGGCCTGTACAGGACGCCGTCGTAGTTCATGGACTCTCTCCGTCACGGGGATTTTCTGGTCTGTCATCCCCGGGTATCGGCAGTATATCACGGAAGATGAATAAAGCAGCGCCGGCCTGGTCCGACTCCCTTCGGAGTTGGACCCCCGGGTCCGCTATCGTACCCAAGGAGAACACCATGCGTATCCTGCTCACGGCCCTGTCGCTTCTGCTGCTGCTCCCCGCCCTGCCCGCTTCTGTGTCTGCGGGCGAGGCCGGCGGGAAGACTTCTCTCGGGACCGACCAGGAAAAGCCCACCCGGTATTACCGGTACCGGAAGATCCGCCGGATCCGGCGCTATCCGGCACGCGCCCGCCCCGTGCGCCAACCCCGCCGCCGAGCCTATGTGGCCCCACGGTCCAGCATCTACCTCGGCGTGGGCATCCTCGGTGACTTCAATGTGGAAACTGACAACGAATTAACCCAGATCATGCGCTCCGGCGGTGGGTTTGACCTTTTCCTGGGGCTCCGCTTCAACCGCTTCTTTGCGCTTGAGTTCGGCTACGTGGGAACGATCCATTCCACGGGCGACGAGATCAGCATGGCAGCTTCCGGTAACGCGTATGAACGGGGGATGCTCCACGGGGTAGCGCTGGACGCGAAAATATTTTTCATACCGAAGTCCCGCCGCATTGAGCCCTTCCTCCAGGTAGGCGGCGGCGGCTACAGCTTCGTACGTGAGGGCTTCTCTGATCCCGAGTTGGGCGGCGGCGGCTTCCACCTGGGCGGCGGCGTGGACATCCGCTTCAACCGCTCGATAGCGTTGGGCACCCGGATTCTGTACAAGGGACTCTACCTGGACAACTCCACCCCCTGGTACCCAGCCACAGACTCAGCGTTTTTCAGCCAGTTCACCCTCGGCGCCAACCTCCAGCTACACTTCTAAACCGGCGACCTCATGCACGCGTTTTGAAGGTATCATTCCGCCCTGGGGAACTCCCGTCCCAGGAGCTTGACGAGGTATTGAGGATACTCGGTCTGGAGGACATCCGCTCCCTGATCGTAGAGGTCGAGGTAGGTCGTGGCTGGTTGGCCAAGGACCACCACCAGGACATCCTCGATGAAGACATCGGTGAACAGGGTGAGTTCCGCACCATGGACCACGGGCTCGGACCAGGAGAGTTCCTCGACGTGAACCTCGATGATCTCCGGATCCGGATCGAAGATGTCCAGCCCGGCCTGGAGTTCCTCCAGGGTATGGGCTCTGAACTGGACGCGCACCCCGGGGACAGCCTGCCGGGCCATGAGCGCTGTGTCCACCGACCCCGTGGAAACAAATGCCTGGTCCAGCATCCCGGCCTCTTCAATTGCCAGCGCCACCAAGTCACCGCGTGACGTCTTCATGTCCACGTCCAGGTAAACCCGATCCTTGCACAGCTCCAGGACCTCCTGGAACGTGGGCACCGTGTCGCAGGAGAAGTCCCCGTCCCACTTGTCCGACGGTAGCAGGGGAATCGCGGTGATCTCAGCGAGGGTCATGTCCCCTACCTCTGCGTCCACGCCGGTGGTCCGATCAAGGCTGCCGTCGTGCATCAGGACGAGTTGCTCGTCCGCTGTGACCCGGACATCCACCTCGACGCCGTCCACGCCCATGACGATAGCGGCTCGGAACGCGGAGAGGCTGTTCTCGGGTGCGATCACGCCGCCGTCTCCGCCCGCGCCCCGGTGGGCCACCACCATGGGCTCATGGCATTCGGGATCGATTACACAACCGAGGGACACGGGAGATACCCGACCGGGTAGCCCTGCCGGGTCGTGGGTGCAGTCGAACAGCCCGGGGACCGGCCCCTTGGGTGGCGGCTGTATCCCCGTCGTGTCCGGACCAGGGGCCGTGTCCGGGGGCGTGTCCGTTGGTGCGTCAGCAGACGTATCGGGCCTGGAAAGGCCCTCCCACAGGTCCCAGTCAGCGTCCGCTGTCGAGTCCGAATACGTACCCGAATCAGAACCCGAATCAGCGCCCCCGTCGGCCCATTGGTCTAAAGGTCCTGACCCTCCCGAGCCGCCGCAGGCCGTCAGTCCGACCACGATCCCCAGGATTCCCAACCACGTCTTCATTTTCAATCTCCTTATCCCTTCTAACGTAGGACATCCAGTTTCTCCCGTCGAGTAAGTAATTGCAGCTTCTCTCCCCTTCCCCCGCACCTCGCTTTCCGTTATCGTGCCCACCGAATCGTCCCCGGGAGCGCGTATGGCCCTTGTCTCCATCGTTGACCTTTCCCTGTCCTTCGGTCATCCGCCCCTGGTGGAGGGCGGAAACGCTCAGATCGAGGAGGGGGACCGGGTGGTCCTGCTGGGCCGCAACGGCTGTGGCAAGAGCACCCTCCTGAGTTGCCTGGCCGGGGAGCACGAGCCGGACGCGGGCGCGCTGCATTGGACACCCGGCGTGACCCGCGGGTTCCTACCCCAGGAGGTGCCTGCGGGGCTTCGCGGCAGCGTATATCGTATCGTCTCCGGCGCGTTGGCAGAGGAAGCAGCGCTCCTGGCGGACTACCACGTCGCTGCGCAGGATGTCGCGAAGGATCCTACACCACAGGCCCTGGCTCGGCTGGCTCGAGCCGAGGAGGCGGTGGAGATGGCGGGCGCGTGGGCCCTCCACGAGCGCGTGGCGCGGGCCATCGCGGATCTGGACCTCGACGGAGACGCAACGTTCGAGACCCTGTCCGGTGGCCAGAAGCGACGCGTCCTCCTGGCTCGATCCCTTGCCGGTGAGCCGGATCTCCTCCTTCTGGACGAGCCCACGAACCACCTGGACATCGACACGATCCAGCGCCTCGAGGAACGACTCCTGGCGTATAACGGAACCCTGATCATCGTTACCCATGACCGGGCCCTGGCCCGAAGTCTGGCGACCCGAGTCCTGGACATCGACCGGGGTCGCCTGACCGCGTGGCCCTGCGACTTCGAGACGTACCAACGGCGCAAGGAAGAGGCCCTGGCCGTGGAGGAGGCCGAGCAGGAGCGCTTCGATCAGAAACTCGCCCGGGAGGAAATCTGGGTACGACAGGGGATCAAAGCCAGGCGCACCCGAAACGAGGGGCGGGTGCGGGCCCTGGAGCGTATGCGGGAGCAGCGCGCAGTCCGCCGCGGGGCCGTGGGTCATGCCAGGGTACGGCTCCAGACCGCAGGACGCACCGGAAGCATGGTCATAGAGGCCCACGATCTCGGCTTTCAATGGAAAGAAATGGACGTCGAGGCGGGCAAGCACCCCTTGCTGAAAAACTTCACCACCAGGATCGTACGAGGGGATAGAATCGGTCTGCTGGGGCCGAACGGCTCAGGAAAAACGACGCTGCTGCGTCTGCTGCTGGGTAACCTGGAGCCCACGAGCGGGAGCGTCCGGCACGGCACTCGCATGGAGGTGGTCTACTACGATCAGCTCCGCGCTGAGCTGGATGACGAGCGCACGGTCCTGGACACGGTGGCCGACGGCAAGGACATGATCACCTTCGAGGGCCGACCGATCCACGTTCACCCCTACCTGGCGGGCTTCCTGTTCACCAGGGATCGCATGGAGCAGCCCGTGTCAGCGCTCTCGGGCGGCGAGCGCAATCGTCTGGTCCTGGCCCGCCTGTTCACGAAGCCCTGCAACGTCCTGGTCATGGACGAGCCCACCAACGATCTGGACGTGGAGACCCTGGAGATCCTGGAACGGGTCCTGATCGACTTCCCGGGAACCCTGCTCCTGGTGAGCCACGACAGGGAGTTCCTCGACAACGTGGTGACAAGCACCATGGTCATGGAGGGAAAAGGCCAGGTGACGGAGTACGCGGGGGGCTACACGGATTGGCTCACGCAGCGCCCCCCTCCCCCCCCCGTCCCGCCCCCTGTGGGAGGGCCTTCAGGCCCGATTTCCCCCGTGGGAGGGCCTTCAAGAAAGCGAAGCAAGCCCCGCAAGCTCACCTACAACGAGACCCGGGAGTTGGCTACGCTGGAGCCTCGCATCGAGGCCCTGGAGGCGGAAAAAGAGAGCCTCCACGCCAGCATGGCCGATCCAGCGTTCTACCAAGCCGATCCCGACGCTGTAGCAACCGCCACCCGCCGCCTTCCCGCGCTGGAGACCGAGCTGGAGCAGACCTACGCGCGCTGGGAGGAGTTGGAGACAATCCGAGAGGAGATCTCCACGCGCCAGAATCCATGACACCCAAAGCACTTGCAGTGAGGGTAGAGGAAGCCTACCTTTTTGTGACAAGAGGAAACGAATGAGGCCTGACATGAGACAAATATATTTCCTGGGACTCGTTGGCCTGATCGCTGCCTGCGGAGCCGACGGAGGCCCTGAGATCAAGGCCGGGACCCCTTGCAGCGCGTCCGAGGAGGACGAGGTCCGCTGCGGCACAAACGCGGACGGGCAGGCCCATGTCCTTGGCTGCCAGTCCCTCGGGGACGAGTTCTTCTGGCTGGTGGTCGAGGACTGCACCGGGACCTGCACCAACGGCACCTGCGACAGCGGCGGTCCCGGTTGGGATACCCGCGAGTCCCCGGACACAGCAAAAACCGACGCTTGGACCCCAGACGGGGGTGCGCCGGATTCCAGCCTGTTCTGTGAGCCGGGCGAGCTCACCTGTCTATCGGACACGGAACGGGGGATCTGCAACGACGAAGGCTCTGCCTGGGACATCATCGAGACCTGCACGGACGGATTTGTCTGTGACGGCGGCTTCTGCTTGGAGGTAATCTGCGAACCCGGCGCGCTCCAGGGCATCTGCCTCGGAACCAGCTCGTTCGGTGTATGCTCGGAAGCTGGGACCCAGTGGATCGTGGGGTACTGCGAGCAGGGAGAGACGTGCTACGAGGGCGACTGCGTGTCCTACGAGTGTCCTCCGGGCGCGGTGATCTGCAAGGGAATGACCGCGGTGCAGGAGTGCCAGGAGCAACCAGACGGCTCCTACAAGTGGGTGGTCACCGAGACCTGCGAGGGGGGCATCTGCCAGGACGGGGAATGCCTGGGCGCGTGCGAGGTGAACATCAAGGAGAACACCTACCTGGGGTGCAACTACTGGGCCCTGGACCTGGCCAACTTTGACCAGGGCGGGGCGGAGCTCGTCGCGCTGGTGGTCTCCGCGCCCCAGGACGGCAATGACGCCACGGTGACGATCACGGACATGAGCCAGGAGCCGCCCGTATCCCTGACTCCGGGGGAGCTCCAGGTGCCCGACATGCTGGTGCCCAAGGGGAGCCTCGAGGTCTTCATGCTTCCCCCGAACCACGACGTCGCCGCGTCCTCTCTCAGCCGCCGCAGCTTCAAGGTGGAGACCGACGCGCCGGTGACGGTCCACCAGTTCAACCCCTTGAACGGCGAGAACGTCTTCACCAACGACGCGTCTCTCCTGCTGCCGGACAACGTCGGTGGGCTGGAGTACCTGGTCATGTCCTGGCCCGTGCGGGCCAACGGCGCGGGCTTTGAGGGCTACTTCACCCTTGTCGCCACTCAGCCAGGTGAAACCCACGTGGACATCTGGCCGACGGAGAACGTCGCCGCGGGGACGGGGGTGGCGGCCATGGCCGCGAACCCGGCCCAGCCCTACGAGTTTACCCTCCAACTGGGAGACGTCCTCTCCCTGGAGGCCGTCTCCCAGCAGGGCGCGGACCTCACGGGGACCAGGATCGTCTCGGACCAGAAGCTCTCGGTTTTTGGCGGCCACGAGTGCGCCAACGTGCCTTCGAACCCCTACGTGAACTACTGCGACCACATCGAGCAGCAGCTCTTCCCGCTCCAAGCCTGGGGGTCGTCCTACGTCGCGGACGCGTTCATGCCCCGCAACTCCTCCCAGAAGGACACCTGGCGGATCATGGCGGGCGAGGCAGGCGTGAACGTAACCCTCTCCCCCTTGGTAGCGGGGCCGTTCAACAACCTCCAGAAGGGACAGTTCGTCGAGTTCCAGGCTACGGGCAGCTTCGACATCACAGCGACGGGGCCGGTCCTGGTGGGCCACTACCTCCAGGGCAGCAACTATCCCAACTACTCCCCTGACAGCCAGTGCGGCGGCGGTGGGCTCTTCGACCCGGGGACCGGCATCGGAGACCCGGCCTTCACCCTGGTGGTCCCAACAGACCAGTTCCTGGACACCTACGTGTTCTTGACTCCTGACAAGTACAGCGACGACTTCATTAACCTCACTGCGCCTTTAGGCACGAGTTTCCTCCTGGATGGCGCGCCGGTCACCGGCGTGCTCACGCCGATCCCCGGCCCCGAGGGGATGGGTGTCTACCAGCTCCCCATCGCGGACGGGATCCATACCGTCACCAGCGACATCCCCTTCGGCCTGACGGTCTACGGCTACGACTGCGACGTCTCCTACGCGTACCCCGGCGGCCTGCGTCTGAAGTCGATTCAGTAGGCAGAGGTCCTCAGCGCGCCACCGCCAGGCTCACCGACGACTCCGCCTCGTTCGCAACAAGCAGCCAAGATCCATCCGGGGCCGCGGCTATCCCCTCGGGACGGATCGAGGACCCGTCCTCGTCCTGCCCACCCGTCTCGTTCAGACCCACGGCCACCGCGGACGAAAAAACCGGCGCAGCGGGGTCCGTGACGTCGTAAATGGCTACAGCGCCCGCGTGGCGCAGGCTGAACGCTACGTGAGGTCTGCCGTCGACGGTGAAGCTGGCGACGCTGTCCGGGCTGAACAGGGGCGAGCCCTCGTCCACGATCCGGGGGAGGTCAGCGGGGAGATCCGCGGGGGACACGGGGTGGTTGGCCAGGATCTGCCCCTCGCTGTCCACCAGGATAAACATGTCGTTCCACTCGCCGGCCACGGCGAAGATCTCACCACCGGCGGGGAGTGGGACCCGTTCGACCCCGTCGGGCCATGGCCCGGCCCCCACCGCGTCTCCGGGCAAAGCGATGATCCGCACAGCGTCGAGTTCCGACGTGGGATGCGCTGTCCCCTCCAGGGCCGACACCCGGAACATCAGCAGCTCGTGGGAGTCTTGTAAGGTCACCACGACAAGATCGTTGTCCTGCGAAAAGACGACGCTCTCAGGCTCCCGGGGGCCCGTGTCTCCGTCCACCATCACGATCCGGTGACGCTCCACGGCCCCTGTTGGGTCGCCGTCAGGGATCTCAAGGACGCTCACGGACGGCACCTCTCCGGGCACTACGCATTTGCCCCACGCGTCGGGGCCGTCCCGCTCATTGGCGACGGCCACCCACCGACCGTTGTCAGACACCGCAACCGAATCGGGCATGGGCCCCACCGGGACCCGGATCAGCACGGTCCCGAAGGTCTCCGCGTCTCGCACGTCCACGAAGACCAGCTCACCGCCGCAGTCGGTTTGGGCTCCGTCGCCGTCGGTCTCGATGAGGGTACGGGTGCACGCGGCCCAGGTCCCGTCGGGGGCCACGGCCAGGTGGGTCAACTCGCTCTCCGTAGGGTCGTTCTCAAAGAGAGCCGCCTCCCGCAGGGTGGTGAGCTTGTCCTCGCCCACCGCAAGGAGCGTCAGCTTGCGGGCCTTGGAGGAGATCAGCAGGGCCCGGGAGGTCCCGGGCACCTGCTTGACCACCTCCGCGTTGTCCGCTGCCCCCATCAGGAGGGTGTGGGCCAGCTCGGCGAGGTAGTGACCCGCACCGGGGCCGCCTCCGCTCCCGCTGTCCCCGCCGCTGTCGCAGCCCCCCGCGGCCAGAGCCGCGAGGACCGCGCCCCCGATGATCCATCGCATCCCGTTGTGTCTCGTTCCATGCATGTCTCCTCCTCAGAAACGTAGCTCGAGCTGCACCAGTAGTTCGTCATTTCGGAAGGGTTCATTCGAAACGTCCAGGCCGG